>JAZPZP010000096.1:0-2059 GCA_045544695.1 Eubacteriales bacterium
ACGTTCCGATTTTAGGTATCGTTGAAAATATGAGCTATCTCGAATGTGACAATTGCAAAAACCGAATTTCAATCTTCGGCGAAAGCCATGTAGATGAGGTTGCAGCTGAGTTTAATCTTCCTGTTCTTGCAAAGCTTCCGATTAACCCGAAAATCGCAAGTCTTTGCGACAAGGGTGAGCTTGAGGATATCGAAGAAACATATCTTAAGGATGTCGCAGACGCTGCAGAAAAACTTTAACAAAAAAGCTGTGCTTGTCACAGCTTTTTTTATTTATCTTTTTGGTATAAATCTATTGACAAATAATATAAATAAGCTAAAATAATGGCAAAGTGAAAATTCTTTAATCAACCTTAAACGGATTATGGGAGGGCTTCGTTATGGCAAAACGAAAGTATGACACCGTAGAAGATTGCGTAAGAAATTTTAACGAGAACAGAGGACACCCTATTAAAATTCTCTTTAGTTTTTACAAGGGTGAAGCGTGGACTCTTATAAAGAGCGCCTTTTTCCTCTTGCTTCAGCATTCCCCAACTTGGGTTGTTCCGATTTTGACTGCTGCCATTATTGATATTATCACATATCCCGAACGCGGCGGAACCATTAAAGATATAATACTTTATTCAATTATTGCGCTTGTGTTCATTTCGCAAAACGCGGTTACAACCTATACCGTTATGCGAATATACGGCAAGCTTACGAGACGAATTGAATATTCACTCCGAAGCAGCATAATTGATAAGCTTCAGCACTTATCAATTATGTATCACAAAAATGTAAGCTCAGGTAAATTGCAATCTAAAATTATGCGCGACTGCGAGCATGTTGAACTTTTACTTGCTCAGCTCTTCCGCAACTCTATTGTAATTGTCGCAAACCTTGCGGTCGCCATTTCTGTTACAATGTCAAAGAGTCCGATTGTAATTCTCTTCTTTATAATTTTAGTTCCAATTGAAATTTTACTGCTAAAGTTTTTCAGAAACAAAATTAAGCAAAGAAACACAACCTTCCGCAAGGAAATCGAACGAACACAGTCCAATGTATCCGAAATGATTGAACTCATCCCCGTTGCTCGAGCACACGGTCTCCAAAAAAAGGAAGCCGAAAAGATGGATGCTATGCTTGAGAATGTTATGAGTGCTGGCTACAACCTCGATAAAACCAACACTTTCTTTTCTTCTTGCACCTGGGTTTTAATGGAGGCGGCGAAGCTCACTTGCCTTTCATTTACAGCTTATCTTGCATTCAAAGGCAAAATAACCGTCGGTGATGTTGTTTTGTATCAGACATATTTCGGTCAAATTGTTAATGCAATAAATAGTGTACTCAACATTTATCCTCAGCTTTCCAAGGGTATGGAATCAATCAACTCAATTGGTGAAATTCTATACGAAGAAAATGTTGAAACCGATAACGCTATCGTTCCGCTCGACAATATGCAGGGTGCGGTTGAATTCCGCGATATTTTCTACAAATACGAAGACGGCGACAGATGGATTTTAAATAATTTCAACTTATCCGTAAAGCCCGGTGAAAGTATAGCATTTGTTGGCGGATCCGGTGCAGGTAAATCAACGATTCTCAACCTGCTAATCGGCTTTGACCGCCCGCAGGACGGTAAGATTCTCATTGACAGAATCAATATGTTAAACCTTGATATGACACAGTATCGCAATCAGATTGCAGTTGTTCCGCAGGCAACCATTCTCTTCTCAGGCACTGTGCGCGACAATATTACATATGGCCTTGATAAGGTTTCAGACGAAGAAGTTTACGAAGTAATAAAGAGCGTAGGACTTGAAGATTTGGTCTGCGAGATGCCTGATGGTATCCACACCCAGCTCGGCGAACACGGCGGAAAGTTATCCGGTGGCCAGCGCCAGCGAATTTCAATTGCAAGAGCTCTTCTCAGAAAGCCGAAGATTATTATCTTTGACGAGGCAACTTCTGCTCTCGACTCAGCTTCCGAAAAGAAGGTCCAGGGTGCAGTAGATAATATGATGAAACAGTGTACGACATCCCTTGTTGCACATCGCTTATCCACTATAAGAAATGCAGAC
>JAZPZP010000097.1:0-2578 GCA_045544695.1 Eubacteriales bacterium
TTGTAATAGCACCTCCTTGTTAAAAATGTGGTAAATGGCGGTATGCCCCTATGGCACCCTCCCACGCGTGCGTTTTTAACGCACATTTATATGCAGCGCATGTTGCGCTAACATACTGACCTTTTATGCTTCAGCCACAGGCTCAACCTGCTCAGGCTCAAGCTCGACCGGCGTTTCGCGACCAAACATGGAAACGACAACGCGGATCTTATTGCTATCAAGATCGATTTCTTCGACAACGCCGATGAAGTCCTCAAGAGCACCATCGATAATCTTGACATTATCGCCGACCTCATAATCAACGGAGATTTCGCGCTTCTCAACACCGAGAGCTGCGACTTCCTCGTCGGTAAGCGGAACCGGCTTACTTCCCGGACCGACAAAACCTGTAACACCGCGCGTATTGCGAACAATGTGCCAGCTTTCGTCTGTCATAACCATTTTAACGAGAACATAGCTCGGGAAAACCATACGCTCAACTTCTTTTTTGCCGCCATCCTTGATTTCAACAGCAGTTTCCATCGGGATGTGAGTAGCAAAAATAAGATCGTGAAGCTTTCTGTTCTCAACGGTTTTTTGAATTGTAGCGGCTACCTTATTTTCGTAGCCTGAGTATGTGTGGATAACATACCACTTTGCGCCTTCAGCCATAATAAAGCTCCTACCTTAAAACGTTGAAAAGGCCCTTGATGCCGGCATTCAAACCGAAATCAACAATGCCGAGAAAAACACCGACAACAATCATCATAGCGATAACAACGCCGGTATTCTTAACAACCTGAGCCCAAGTCGGCCAAACGATTTTCTTAAGCTCACTCTTCATTTCGCGGAACCACTTGCCCGCGTCCTTAGAGCGCACCTTCTTTTCTGACATGACTTTGCACACCCTTTCTTTCAAATAAGACTACTTCGTTTCTTTGTGGAGGGTATGCTTACGGCAGAAACGGCAATACTTATTCATTTCGAGACGGTCCGGATCGTTCTTCTTGTTCTTAACCGTATCGTAGTTGCGCTGCTTGCACTCCTGGCAAACTAAAGTGATTTTAACTCTCATTATTAACGGCACCTCCTAAGATTAAATTGCCTCCCTGACGGGAAATTTCCCGCGCGGATAGTGTTTTTCCGCAAAAGGAGTCCGCGCAAAAATGAGCGCACAAAAAAAAGACCCCTTACAGGTACTATCTAATATAACACATTATTTTAATTAGGTCAAGCATTTTTTTAATTTTTTTGCATCTTTTGGTATTTTATGTTAGAATACATATATTAATAATGTATAAAGGAGTTTTATTATGGCTCGAATTATGGGAATAGATTACGGCGATGCGCGCGTGGGACTCGCTTTTTCGGATATTACAGGATTCCTTGTTGGCGATGCTTTCACACTGCACGAACGCAATTCAGAGCGTGTCGTTGACGCGATTGTAAGTGAGATTAAAGCACGCGATGTTTCTGAAATAGTTTTAGGTTATCCTAAAAATATGGATGGTACGGTTGGTGTCCGCGGTGAAAAGAGCGAAGAATTAGCTGAGATTTTAAAAGAAAGAACCTCCCTTCCCGTTATATTGTGGGACGAGAGACGAACATCAATTTCCGCACATCAGATTTTATCCGATCACGGACTTAAAACAAAAAAACACAAGGCAAAAGTTGACGCGGTCGCCGCAACGCTTATATTGCAAGGATACCTCGATTCACGCAGGTAACACAGAGCCTTCTTAGTTCATACAATAATTTAGTATGAATTGAGGAGGCTTTTTTAATGGCCGTTTTACTATATATATTATCTGTAAATTTAGATTCAATCGGCGTAGGACTTTCTTACGGTCTGCGAAAGATAGATATTTCGCACGCATCAAGTTTAATTTGCGCTGCGATATCAGCGCTCTTTTTCGGCATTTCTCTATTTCTCGGCGCTTACTTAAGCGATATACTTTCTCCTCTGCTCGGGAAGTTACTCGGAAGCATTCTTTTGTTCTTACTCGGGTGTTGGATAATCCTAAACTCTCTTTGCGATATAAAAGCAGAAAAAAGGTTTTCAATCCGCCCGCTCGGAATTACAATTTCCATCATGCGCGACCCGTCCCTTTGCGACTTTGACAATTCATCAAAAATAGATACGCGCGAAGCAATGTATTTATCGCTCGCACTTTCATTTGACTCCATCGCAGTTGGTTTCGGTGCGGGACTTTCTGGAATTTCCGCGTGGTATCTTCCGATTTTAATAGGTATAACCCAGTTTTTATTTTTAAAGCTTGGAAAAGCCTTAGGCAAAAAACTATGCACTCTTAAAATTTCACATAAAATATGGACGGTGCTTTCAGGTTTAATTCTAATCCTGCTTGCAATCGTCCATATAATATAGCTATTTCTTTTTAATCTTATCAAAGAAGCTCTTGCGCTCGGAATGAGCACTCTCACCGAGTGATTCAGCAAAAGCCTTGAGTAAATCTTTTTGCTTCTGACTTAAATTCTTCGGCACTTCAATATTTACTCGCACGAACTGGTCTCCGCGCGCCTTGCTGTGAAGCACGGTAATTCCCTTTCCACGAAGTCTGAACACAGTACCCGTCTGTGT
>JAZPZP010000098.1:0-11869 GCA_045544695.1 Eubacteriales bacterium
AGTAGGTATATTATACATAAGTTAATACAAATTGTAAAGTATTTTTTCCTAATTTTTAGAAAAAAAGATTTTGTGTGTAAAACACTTGCCTTTTTTGTCAATATTAGGTACAATAAAGGAAGAAAAATATATGGAGGGCAGTGTTTTAAAATGGAAAAGAAAGTTTTAATTGAAACCTCTGCACGTCACGTGCATGTTACAAAAGAGCACCTCGAGATTCTCTTCGGCAAGGGCGCTACTCTTACTCATAAAAAAGATCTTTCCCAGCCGGGTCAGTTCGCTTGTGAAGAGCGCGTTCGCATCGAAGGTCCGAAGCGTGCAATTGATGGTGTTTCTATCTTAGGTCCGGAGCGTCCGGCTACTCAGGTTGAGATTTCTTTAAGCGACGCTCGTTCAATCGGCGTTGCTGCTCCGATTCGTGAAAGCGGCGATGTTGCAGGTTCTGCACCGGTTAAAATTGTCGGCCCGGCAGGTGAGATTGAAATCTCCGAGGGTGTTATCGTTGCTAAGCGTCACATCCATATGACTACCGCTGATGCTGCAAACTACGATCTTGCTGACAAGGAAGTTGTCTGCGTTAAGGTTGACGGTGAGCGCGCTCTCATTTTTGATGAGGTTGTTGTTCGCGTAAGTGATAAGTTCGCTTTAGCTATGCACGTTGATACCGATGAGTCTAATGCTGCTGCTCTTTCAGGCACAGTTTACGGCACAATCATCAAGAAGTAAATTTTTTACATAAGAAAAAGCTCGTTTCTTGCGAAACGAACTTTTTTTATTTTTATTTAATATGAAATACCGTGCGCGAGCATCGCATTTGCAACCTTTAAGAAACCGGATATGTTGGAGCCAAAAAGTAAGTTGCCCGGTTTTCCGTATTCTTCAGCGGATTTTGCCGAGTTGTGATAGATATTTGTCATAATGTTCTTTAAGCGAACATCAACCTTCTCAAATTCCCAACTGTATCTCATACTGTTCTGAGCCATCTCAAGAGCAGATGTTGCAACGCCGCCTGCATTTGCAGCTTTTGCCGGGCCGTAGAGAATTCCTGCATCTAAAATCACCTTAACAGCTCCCGGAGTTGAAGGCATATTAGCGCCCTCTGCTACGCACATGCAGCCATTCTTCACAAGAAGCTTAGCACTCGCCTCGTCAAGCTCATTCTGAGTTGCACACGGAAGTGCAATATCACACGGGATTGACCATATTCCGCTGCAGCCTTCTGTATAAACCGAACCCGGAACGATATCTGCATATTCCGAAATTCTGCCGCGTCTCTGCTCTTTGATTTCGCGAACAACGCTCAGCTTCATACCGTTCGGGTCATAGATATAACCTGAAGAATCGCTCATTGCAAGAACCTTAGCGCCGAGCTGATTTGCCTTTTCGTGAGCGAACACGGCAACATTACCCGAACCTGAAATAACAACATTTTTACCCTCGAAGGATTCTCCCTTGTCTTTCAACATCTCTTCGGTAAAGTAGCAAAGACCATAGCCGGTTGCCTGCGGACGAACGCGCGAGCCGCCGTATGTGCGGTCCTTACCTGTAATAGCACCGGTAAACTCGTTTTTAAGACGGTGATACTGACCGTAGAGATAACCAATTTCGCGGCTGCCAACACCGATGTCACCTGCAGGAACGTCGGTATCCGCACCAATATGCTTTGATAACTCTGTCATAAAGCTCTGGCAGAAGCGCATAATTTCAAAATCCGAGCGACCCTTCGGGTCAAAGTCTGCGCCACCCTTAGCGCCGCCGATAGGAAGACCGGTGAGTGAGTTTTTAAGAATCTGCTCAAAGCCTAAGAACTTAATAATTGACTCGTTAACAGACGGATGGAAACGAAGACCGCCCTTGTAAGGACCGATTGCAGAGTTAAACTGAACACGATAACCGCGGTTAACATGAACCTTATTGTTATCGTCAACCCATGAAACGCGGAAGGAAATACTTCTCTCCGGCTCAACCAAACGCTCGACAACACCCATCTCTGCAATTTCAGGTCTGCGTTCTATAACAGGGGTCAAAGAATGAAGCACCTCGCTTACCGCCTGGTGGAACTCATGCTGCGCGGGATTGCGATGCACTACATCTTCAAAAACTTTTGCAAGATATTCATTTTTTAATTTCATCAGAACTCTCTCCTTACGTATTTTTTCTGATATAAGTCGCTAAAATGCGGAACATTAACATTATAGGATGAAATTTTATTTTTGTCAACTTTCATTTTTGCTGTTTTTAAACTTTTTTGCTCATTCTTTAATTTCTGCGGAAATCTTGCATTTTATTCGTAATTAAAACCTTTTAAAAAAACTTTTTTGAAAGAAATATTGCAGTGAAATTTCAAAAAGAAAAGCAGGCTTGGTTTTCAAGCCTGCTTTTTAATTTTAAAATTAAACTCTTACGCACTCAAAGTCCATAGTCTGAGCGAATACTTCGATTTCCTTCGAAAGGTCACCGATACCAAGAGCGGAGTGATGTCCCGGACCCTGTACGCACCAGTCATTGAAGAATTCCGGAATCGGTTTCTGAACTCTTACGCGGCAGTTCGGGTTACCAATGTTAAGGATGTCGCCCGGAACGATTTCTGCAACGGTGTAGATGAGCTTAAAGGTCTTCTCTGTGCCAACCTGAGTGAGGTTTAAGATTGTGCAAGTACCGAGCTTCATATTGAAGTCGATACCGAGACCCTCACCGATCTTACCGTGGTGAGTTGTTAAGTTCTGGAGCTTCGGCTTACCGACAGCTAAGTCAACGTTACTCGGGCCGTCGTGTCCCATAAGGATGAAGTTCTCATCGAAGTCCTGTGAGAAGAACTCGAGGAACATTCCGCCGCCACCTAAGAGGTTCAAGATCTTCATTGCCATAGCAGCCTTAACATCACCCTCGGTAACGCTCGGGATACCCATAGCAGTAAGTCTTGAAGCAGCGAGAGAAGACTGACCGCGGAGCTGGATATACTTCTCATCCTGACCCCACCAATAGTAACCAAGACCGTCAATCTCATACTTCTTAACGATTTCATCAAAAGCAACTGCAATCTTTGCAGATTCTCTCATATGCTCATCTGTAACAGAATCGTCAACCTCGTAGAACTCGCGGAACTCCTTGTACATCTCCTGGAGCTGCTCATCAGTTACAGCATCATAAGCCTGCTCAATTTCCTGAATTTCAGGACGGCAAACGAGCTGGCCTGTAGCGCGTAAAATCTTGTGGTCGTCAACCGGCATATCAACCATGTTTGTATATGTGTTACCGATAACTGCGAAGCGGCATCTTGAATAAGCCTTAGCAGCAGCTGCACCCATGCAAGTACGCTGAACTTCATTCCAGAACTTGTCATCACCGAAGTGACCTGTGATTACCTGGAATGCTCTCTTCATAGCAACGAGAGTGCATGAATACTCCGGAATCGGGCAAGCTCCCTCATGATGGAGATAGAGCTCGGTGTCAGCAGTTGCGTAGTCATAAGATGAATCCTCATGTGCATTTACAAGACGGATCGGAACATTAACTGCGTTTACACTCGGAACAATAAGTGTACCTGTTGTGTAACCAAACGGGAAGATGAGAAGGATATCGATATCTCCCTCTTTGAAAACTTCAGCAGCTTTCGCAGCAGTCTCGTATGTATCAACAAGGCCCGGGCTTACTACATCAGCATACTCGCTGAGCTTACCCACTAACTTGTCGTACATTGCAAGGCCCATCTCCTTAAGGTTTGCGTACTGATGGAAGTACATATTGAGACCGGTCGGTAAAAGACCAATTCTCGGGCGTAATTTCTTACTCATTTTAATTTTCCTCCTGAATTATAATTTTAATAATCGAGCCGCATTTCCGCGGAAAATAAGCTCGCGCTCGGCATCTGTTATATCTGCACCAAGGACAGCGCCCTGGATAAAGCGATAACCCTGCATCGGAGCATCCGTTGCATATAAAACCTTTTCAGCCCCAACCTCGCGCACCATACGCTCAACCATTCCGTTGAAGCGACCGGTGTCACATAAGTCGAGGTAAGCACCCGGATATTTTTTAGCAAGTTCAATTGCAAGCTCGGTCTGACCCTGAATTGAGTGGCCCATAATGAACTTGATATTCGGGTTTTTGCTTAAAATTGTATCAATCTTGTCTGCTGAGTTGCAGGACTCACCGTTCATTGAAACACCCCAAGTATGGCTTAAAACGATAAGACCACGCTCGTTTGCAAATCGGAACATATCCTCATAGAGCTTATCTGTGATGTTTGTTCTGTGATAGTCCGGAAGAGTTTTAATTCCGACATAGCCCGGGTTTTCATCAAAAGCTTTTTCAATTTCAGAAATTGTTGTTCCTACATTCGGGTTAAAGCCGAAATAGCCTTTGATTCTGTCAGGATAATTACGCATTGCATTTGTAATGTCCGCGCGATGGCTGCCTGTAACAAATAAATCCTCACACGGCGCGCAGACGATCATTTCAACGCCACACTCGTCCATATACTCAACCATTTCGTCCGCTTCATACATTCCGTAATGGATGCAGTACTCAGGACCCATATGTGTGTGGATATCAATCATTTTATATGGAAGTGAGAAGTTCATATTCTTACCTCCTTAATAAGTCTTTCGATGTTGCCGTGAGCCACCATCTCACGTACTTCATCAGAGAAGGTTGCATTCATAAGGCAGTTTAAGCTACATCCGACAGCATTCGACGGGAAGTTTGAACCGTAGATAAGCTTATGCGGGCCAAACTCCTCGCAGATTATCTCGTAATCGTGAGTCAAACCTAAGTCGCCTGTTTCGAGATAAACATTCGGATACTTCTTAAGAAGCGGATAGATAAGTCTTCCGCACGGCCAGATGCCCTTGTTACAGATAATAACCGTAAGCTTCGGGAACTCTTTAAGCACATCGTAAATATACTGATAATCCGGCTGCGGTTCAAGATATATCGGAATTTTAAGCTCAGAATATAAATCGAGCTGCTCGCCCATTGTTACATCGCACATAATGTAGCGGTTTTTATCCGGCCAAGCCTTGAGAAGACGAACATCATTTTCCTTCATGCTTGCGATGAACTTATCTGACTCGAATTCCTTATCCGTAATCTCCGGAAGGATTGCCCAAACGGGAATGAGTCGGTCTGTATGACCTTTAATTGCATCGGATAATATCTTATTGCCCTTGCGCGGATCATAGTCATATTGTGCCCTGTGGAATACGCACGCCTTTTCGATGCCAAACTTATCCATAACACTGAGCATTTCTTCTGCATTGCCCACCGTCTGAACATTATCGAGAATGACAAAGCTTTCGTGATTTACGATTTCGTGCTTAACAAAATCGTGACCGATACAAGCGTTAGCATCAATAACTCTCATTTAATCACCTTATTCCTGCATTAAGAATCTGATCGGATTCTCATCAGCAATCATTTTAATGTCCTCTGCAACCATCTTTTCCTGGCGCATCATCGGAACAATATTTGTAAAGATATGGTCATAGCCCCAACCACCGTATTTGTGGAGAGAAGCCTTTAAGCACACATCATTTGAAATGATAACCTGCTTACCGTAGCCGTCAGCAACAAGCTTTTTAAGCATTGCAACGCGCTCAACATCGGTAGCAAACGGGCCACCTGCAAATGAGCCTTCCTGCGCTTCGAAGTAATACTCTTTACCGCAGTTGTCAAACTCAATGTAAGCACCTGTTGCCATAATAGCCTTTAAGTACTCATAGTCGAAAGTAACATCAATGTGGCAAACGCAGATGCTCTTACCCGGAACGCCGTTCTCGATAAGTAAATTAACAGCATCCAAACCTGCCCATGACCACGGATATGTATGTAAGTAAATCGGAAGGCCGGTCTTCTTATGAGCGATAGCTGCAGCAATGATTGAGTTGCGCTCAACCGGATAAATCTTCTCGCTGACGCCAACTTCGCCGATAGCACCTGCTTTGATGCCGGAATCCTCAATGCCAACTTCGATTTCCTTGATTAAAATCTCAGCCATCTCTTCTGCCGACATATCGGAATACTTGTCGTCTAATGCATCGTGAACGAAGAAGCCTGTGCCGACAACGATATCAATATCGGTTGTCTCCTGGATCTTCTTAAGCTTTGCCATATCACGGCCGATACCGATTGATGTAAGATCAAGTAATAAATCAACATTGTGGTTTTTCAAGAATTTAATCTCGTTTATCGCATCGTTCTCATCAGAAAGAATGAGGTTCTCGCGGATGATATACGGATTTCTTCTTAAAACGCCGAGGTTTTCCATCTTAACTTCGCTGTAGAAAAGTTCCTTTGCTTCAGCATCCTTCGGCTCAACCGCCTCATGGGTAATGTCGATAAGAAGATGCTCGTGAGCTAAAACTCTCTTGCAGTCTGCTAAATTTTTTGTTCCTCTGATTGTGTTGATTGTTTTCATAATATCAGCTCCTTAAAAAGATGCTATTATGAAGTACTTCTTCATAATAGTTATTATACACTATTAAAACCCGCTTTTCATTGGTCAAAAACAGTTTTTTTATAGGGTTTTTCGTTATTTTAATATAATTCCGCCCTTTTGGTAGAAGACATTCCCCACTTTTAAGTACTCCTTAACCGCCCTCTGCATACTGCTGTTTTCGGGTAATTCCGAAACAGGAACAGGTTTTTCTAGGTGATATAAGAAAGTATACACTTCTGTTCCCCGATTAAGTAGTGGGATTGCAACATAATCACTTGCAAACTCAATTATATTGCTCTTCTTTTTGATTATGTCGGAAAGGCGCTTTTCCAGCATCCAGGAAAAACAGCAAAACGCCTTATAATCATATTCGGGATAGTATTTCTCAAATATCTCTCGCGCTTTCGCATAAGAGTCCCGACAAAGCTCTGCATTAAACGGCTCGTGCGCCGGAATGTGTACATTTAAAATTCTATCGCCGTACTTAAGTACTTCTTCGTAGCCACAAAGCTCAATTTTTTCCAACTCGCACTCGCCGTATTCATTTACGGGATAGCCGATAACGAAATTTCCTTTAATTTCAATATCAGCATAAAATTTCCCGTTCTCGTCTTCCTGACCCAATGATCCGAATACCATTCCTTTTTTATGCATATACTGCCCGTCAATTAAAACCTTTATATCGGTTCCCTTTTTGTAAACGCGCACTTTTTCAGGAAAATCCGTCATTTCAAAATTAAGGCGACCTATGCGAATAAGCTTCAATTTAACAAAAAGCATAAACCATTCTACATAAATTCGCATTCCGCTTCTGCCGAACATATCGTAATAGTCGTTAATCTCGGCATCAAAGCCCTGAAGTGTATCTGAAATAATTTCAAACGGAAGTCCTCGCGCTTCCATTTTATTTACCATATCTTCAACACAGAAAAGAAGCGAAAATAGCGGCGCAAAATCCGTTACCATTTCCTCTCGGTCGGGCATTTTCATTTTGTGGAGTGGAGAGTTCTCCTCAATTATGCAATACAAAATATATGTAAATAAAAGTAAGTCAGAGTCTTTCCCAACAAGCTCTGCTGCTTTGAGTACATCGGAAAACCATTTTCTGAAGAAATTATATTTTTCATTAAGAGCTATAAGGCGAGAGGCGGAAACGATAGCGTCTCCCTTCTCAAAAAACAACGCCTCACCCTTTTTATAAAATTCAAAAAATTCCCTTGAATATTCGATTCCGAGCCGCTCACAAAAGAGCCTTGCCTTTTCTTCCACTGCACTTTCTCCCTTAAAAAAACATTTAAGCGGCAGAAAATACTCTACCGCTTAAATAATACAATATTTTACCGACGAGGTCAAGAGAATTGCTACTTATTTGTAGTAGCAAACATCACCATAATAAGCCTTGTCCTCGATTACAACAAACGGAACTGCTGACACACCTTTTTCTACGGTAACGGTGAATTTTCCGCCATCATTTTTAAGCGCATCCGCATCAGTTGAATTAACTGCAAGCTCTGCTTTTCCATTTTTGTAAGTATACAATCCGTAGCTTTCAACATCGTACTCATCATACTTATTAAAGAGTACGTCAAGCTCTATCGTTCCTGCCTTTGACGAAGTGTTTGCAACTACCTCAAAATCCACTTCCGGCTCAGCTGTGTGAGAGAGCGGAATAACAAAACTTTGTCCCTTTGCAATGTTGTAAACATAGCCCTTTGAAGCATCTGTTGCATCCTTATAGCTTCGGATAGTGGTAACAAGGCCGATATTTAAGTCAACCTTACCTTTTCCGTTTTCACTTGCACTCTCGATTAAGTATGCACCATTGAAATCAGAGGTTTCGTTTCCGCCATTATCAATGTAAATATACTTGCCCGCGAGAGCTTCGAGATCAACCTTTCCGTTAAAGTCAACAGTAATTACATTCTCTCTTACCATTTCCTTTGTAAAGTCAGAAACCGTGCCTGTGTATGCATCAAGAGCTTCCATATTACCGAGCTTTGTTCCGTCATTTAAATATGTATAGCTCGGCGACAACTTGCCGCTTTCATATGTAACAACCCCGACAAAACCGGCAAAGTCAAACTTACCGTCAACCGTGTAGGTTACATCCTTATTTGTTGCGTAAACAACATAGTCCTCTCTTCCACCCTTAAGTGTTACCTTAACTGCGCGAGCGACATCATCGTTACCCTCTCTTCCGCTCTTAGGAGCCATTTCAACCTCTTCTACATCAAGAATATACGGGGTATTCTTATATGGCTGAATGACCGCTGTATAGAACGAATCAAGATCTTTTCCCTGGCGACGCACCATAATCTGCTTAATGAGCTCAGGCGCATCCTTTGCAAGCGGAGGACGAGTATCTGCATAAGCAAATTCAGTAATATCGGTGTTGAGCATTGTGAGCTTCAAGTGTAAATCCGGATCCCCCGGAAGCACATCAAAGTAATCCTTTATCTTAAAATCCGCACTGATTGTCGGTGAAGTTGGATTTGCAGCTCTGTAAACATTTTTAAGCCATGTAAATCCTGTCGGGTACTTAAGCGGAGTCTCCCAATCGTTGTTCCAGAGCGGGTCAATACCGTATGGAGCATCCGGACCAGCATAAGAGCTTTCTGCTACGCCCTTTGCATTCTCCTGCTTAATCATATCTGCACCTTCGATTGAAATTTCTTCACTCTGAGCGTGGAAGTTATAGATATGATCCTTTCCGCCCTTTACACGGAAGAAGTCGATAGCATAGCTTACATCATCCGTTGCATCAACCGAAACTACAGTTCTGCGGAAAATGCTTGTCTCATCGTAGAATTCCGGAGCATCAACATCCATTACCTTGACCTTGCCCGCATCATCAAAGTGATACGGATCACCAACAAGCATCTGGTTTGCTATATAGTTCTGATAATTTTTACCACTCTTGCTCATAACCGTAACGGTATTATGAGCCATCGGAGTGTTAACCCAGGTAATACGGTTACAGTCAACAGTCTTATAGTCCGGGTTGCCGAGGTCCGGCGCCATATCAATACCATAAGCGATAACACCTAAGTTAAGCGTATCATAATGGCCATGTCCGAAATTCTTACCGTAGTACATCCAGTAGCTGCGCTGTGTATCCTCGCCGTTTTTCTTAATTTCACCATCGCGGAACATTGCAAGACCGTAGCCTGTAAGATTAAGGCTCGGGTTCTGAACAACGGTACCATGTTCATCTATAATAGCTTGAATTTCATTTCTTGTTGCATAAGGATCATCCGAGAATATACCACCGTTTATTCCACTTAAATCGCCATCCTTCAAATTATAGATAAGGCGCGCAATGTTAATATCCTTAACGCCTGCCCCCCATGCAGAAATCAAAACATTTGCATTTGCAATCTGCATCGGCTTTGCAAACTGACCGGTATCACCGATTGTCGGCACGTATTTACCTGCAAGCGTGAGCTTACTGATTGCCTCTAATGCTTGGCGATACTTCGGATGGTCGTACAAGTTTGCTGCAGCATAAGTATCCTTATAACCAAGTAAAATATCAGCAACCGTACTGAACGCATTCATCCAGACTGTGTTATAGCCCGGAGCCGCTTCATTACCCCAGCCGTCACGGTCGACTGTATTTACCATTGTTGTATAGAAGTTACCCTTTTCACCCTTCATACCTGTTGCGCTCGGCTCGAAAATCCAATCAATCCACTCCGCAGTTTCAGGGAAGGTATCCAAAACAACACCCGCATAAGCCATAACCATCTGCGGATAGCCGACATTACCTTTAATTTCAAGGTCATAAATACCCTGACGGATTGAGCGTAAAATACCGTTATCGCAATTGTATCTGATTAAATCTGCGGAGGTTTTTGTGTTCTCCATATTGTACTTTGCTGCTTTTTCTGATAAGAACTCGATAACCTTCGGATTTTCCATAGCAGGCCAGAACGCGTCATAAGCCTGAGACAAATTAACAGCAATTGTGTAGTCACCGATACGGCCTACAACCTTACCGATACCCGTGCCACCATCGGAATTGAGATACGGCATCCATTCTTCCTTAAGGTGCATTTCGTGATATACATCGGCAACACGGTCAAGGATGATTGCACCTGCAATTCCGTATTTTTCGTCGCCCGTGTAAACATAAGCCTCGCGGAGCGCGTGGAGTGAGCGCGGAATTACGCCGCCTTTATTTGCATTCCATGTGCCCCACCATACACCTGTTTCGTTGTAGAGCGGGATATATACATGAACTTCCTTAATATCGCTGTATTCACCGGTGTAATATTTTCCGGTATCGTATCCGTTACCGTCATCAACACCCCAGTTCGGCTCGTCAGCGGTATTCTTTTCAGGGTAGAGGATGTTTTTGAGATATCCGTCCTCGCCTGCAGCTACAAGCAAATCGTTTTTGGATTTTGCAAGTGCCGGGTCGAACTTACCTGTTGCGCCCGAGCCGAGCTCATAATAGCCACCAAAATCATTTGACGGGAAGCTGCGACGGCATGCAGAACACTGCACCTTCCACGGATTTTCAAGTGCATCGATTATCCAGCCGTCTTTGCTCATTATATCCTCACCACAGTAGCGACAAAGACGATAGTTCGGGTCGTTCTTCCACCACTGTCCGCGAGTAAGCTCCTGAGAAGTTACAAGATTCCAGATTTCTTCGTAACGTTCAACAACCTTATCTCCTGCCTCGACCGCTTTGTCGCGTGCAGTTCTTGCCCAGTCGTATTTTTTTAAGTTTTCATCTCTGTTTGCGAGTTTTTCTTCAGTATAGATACTGCTGCGTGCCTTAACAGGACCTGCAACAACCTGAAGGGTGTCAACATTACCATCAGCCGTTATGCTGATTGTTGCAATACCCGCTTTATTTGCGGTGACAACACCTTTGTTGTCGACAGTTGCAATCTCCTCGTCAGAGCTTGCAAAGCCGGCCCCGTGTACAGCGCCGACAATTTTTGCGCTCTCTCCAATCGGAATGGCATGGTTGCCATTGTCGAGCATCGGCTTTGCCGGAGCAGAAATAAGCATTGGAACTTCCTCTGCTGAGGCAAATCCCGGAACAAATCCGAAAAACAATGCCGTAACAAGTAATAATGCTATAGGTTTAATTGCTTTTTTCACAAAAATCCCTCCTATATCTTTTACTTTGATTATATACTTTTACAGAAAATATTTCTTTGGTATAATACGGTGATTTATGGGTAAAATCCGACATTTTATCTTTTGAGCCTGCAAAACAAAACCCACCCACGGTTAAATAAATCGTGGGTGGATAAAACACATACGAAACGAAGTTTAAGGGCATTTTACTATTTAAATGTGTTTTTAATTGGCGGGGTACAATTCCAACTAATCAAGCGGATTTTGTACTTTGACAATAAATCTTCAGCAGAAATCAAATCGCCATTTCTATAGTTATCATCATCGGGGTCT
>JAZPZP010000099.1:0-8343 GCA_045544695.1 Eubacteriales bacterium
GAAACTCAGATCATCAAAAAACAAGAAAGCCATGTCTCCGATGACGTTTTTTGTTTTGAAAACAATCGGTCTTATCATCGCGTGTACCGCAGGCTTTTGTATACTTGCGTTTTTATTCTACCTGTTAAGTCTTGATTCAAAGCTTGACATTGGTGTTGAAAGTATGAATTTAAACTACACCTCAACCGTTTGTTATCTGGACGAAGACGGAAACGAGCATGAGCTCGAGCATCTTTATGCTACACAGAACCGTACATGGGTAGATATTGAAGATATGCCCGAATATTTACCGTACGCCGCAATTGCAATTGAGGACGAGCGTTTTGAAAAACACCACGGTGTTGACTGGTACAGAACAATGGGTGCTGCGGTAAACCTTATCTTCCAGATGCGAAGTGATTTCGGTGGTTCTACAATCACTCAGCAGCTGGTTAAGAACCTAACCGGTGACAAGCAGGATACCGTTCGCCGAAAGCTTCAGGAAATTATGCGTGCGCTCTACATTGAGCGTCACTATACTAAGGACACTATAATTGAGCTCTATCTTAATACAATTTACTTAAGCCAGGGTTGTTACGGTGTATCAACCGCCGCTTCTGTATATTTTGACAAAGAGGTTTCAGAACTCACCCTTGCAGAAGCTGCCTCCATCGTTGGTATAACAAATCTCCCCACTTATTATGATCCATATATCAACCCAGAAAATAACCTAAAGCGTCAGCGCAATATTTTAGCTAAAATGCTCGAGCTTGAATTCATTACCGAAGAACAATATAACGAAGCTATCAATCAGGAGCTTGAGTTCAAACACGAAAAGCGTGCTGAAGAAATAGGCAGCGTTCAATCTTATTTCGTTGATCAGATTATAACCGATGTAATAGCTGACCTTATGGAGGAACAGGGTCTTTCCTATCAGGTAGCCGAAAAAATGATTTTCTCGGGCGGACTTAAGATTTATGCTACAATTGACCCGAAAGTTCAGTCGGTTATGGATAAGTATTATCAGAATGATAAAAACTGGCCGTCTTCAAGCGGCAGTGGCAAGCCCGAAAGCGCTATGGTCATTATGGATCCTTATACCGGTGAAGTCCGCGGTATGATTGGCGGCAGGGGTAAAAAGACTTCAAACCGTGGCTGGAACCGCGCAACTCAAACTTTCCGACAGCCGGGAAGTTCTATTAAGCCGATTGCTGTTTACGCCCCTGCTATAGAATATGGTCTTATAAATCCGCAAACCGCAATTGACGATACTCCTTTCACCGTGTTAAACGGCAAGGCTTATCCTAAAAATGAAACTCAGACTTATCAGGGCAGAATTACCGTAACCAAAGCGATTATGGAATCGATAAACACAGTTGCTGTCAAGGTTTTAAACGACCTTACTCCTGAGCGATCATTTAACTTTATGACGACAAATTTAGGCTTTTCAAAGCTCAATAAAGATTCCGATAAAAACTTAGCGCCTCTTGCGCTTGGCGGTCTTACAAAGGGTGTTTCAACACTTGAAATGGCAGCAGCATACTCAACCTTTGTAAACAACGGAACATATGTAGAGCCTCATACTTATACAAAGGTTTTGGACAATCAAGGCAATGTTTTACTTGAGAAAAAGCCTGAAGTAATTGACGCTATGAGCGAAGAGACCGCGTCGTATATGAATTATCTGCTCTCAAAGGTAATGAGTCCGGGCGGTACAGGTAATCTTGCGCGTTTAAACGGCAATATGGCGGCAGGCGGTAAAACCGGTACTACCGATGATGACAAAGACCGTTGGTATGTCGGTTACACTCCGTACTACAGTGCCGCTGTCTGGTACGGTTACGATAAGCCTAAGACGATTCCAAAAGGCTTATCCCCTGCTCTTTCTGCGTGGAAGAGTATAATGAATGAAATCCATAAGGATTTACCTGCAAAGAATTTCCCGACAAGCAGTAATTTCTCAACAGTTGAAGTTTGTTCCGTCAGCGGATTGTTACCGAATGAGTATTGCGCTTCCGATCCGCGCGGATCTTGCGTAATCAGCGGCTACTTCCACAAGGATGATGTTCCGACGAAACGCTGCAAGATTCACGTTCCAGTCGAGCTTGACAGTGAAACCATGATGAAGCCCGGTGAGTTCTGTCCGAGCGAAAACATCAAAACCTATGGCCTTTTGGATCTTTCCCGTTTCTTCGCTCTGCCGAACATTTTTGTCGGAGATGAAAAATATGCGATCCACGAATCCGCTCCGGCAGATGGTGAGCATTACTTTGCATCAGCTTCCCCGTCCGTCCGGGATACTTGTACGGCTCATTCCGGTGAAGTTACAGATGACCCGGACACTCCGGAAGACGATACAGGCGAAGAAACCGATGAGGATGTAACAGAAGATTTACCCGTTTCAGACGAAAACGAACCAACAATATAACCTATGTATGGTGCTGTCATGAGACAGCACCATACTTTAGTAAAGGAGAACATAAATGAAGCAGCTTACTTTTGCAATTCCCTGCCTTTTTGGATTGGAAGGAATTGTCGGAAATGAATGTAAACGCCTCAATCTGGCTAATATTAAAGTAGAAAACGGAAGAGTACTCTTTACCGGAACTCTGGAAGATATGGCAAGAGCCAACCTTTGGATTCGTTGTGGCGAGCGAGTGCTCATTCGTCTTGCGGAATTCAAAGCTCAGAGCTTTACCGAATTGTTCGACGGAGTAAAGGCGCTTCCGTGGGAAAGCTTTATCCCAAAAGACGGCGCTTTCCCGGTAAAAGGACACGCACTCCATTCACAGCTTCACTCAGTCCCCGATTGCCAGAGCATTATTAAAAAAGCCGTTGTCGAACGCCTTAAGGAAAAATATAAGCTCTCCTGGTTTGAAGAAACCGGACCTAAATATCAGATTCAGTTTGGTATTTTAAATGATGTTGCGAGCATATATTTAGATACTTCAGGTCCCGGTCTTCACAAACGAGGTTACCGCGCCCGCGCAAACGATGCACCACTCCGCGAGACACTTGCTGCAGGTATGGTTGATTTAGCTCACTACCGCGGTCGTGAGGCTGTCTATGATCCATTCTGCGGCTCGGGTACAATTTTAATTGAAGCTGCAATGATTGCTCAGAATCGCGCACCGGGACTCTACCGTCGCTTCGCGGCAGAGGCTTGGTCAAATTCAAACGAAGAAATGTGGCGCAGTCTCAGAAGTGATGCAAAAAACAAAATATTCAAACGCGACTTCCGCCTTTTCGGCTCAGATATTGACGATAACGCCCTTAAAATCGCTTTTGACAATGCTGCAAAAGCTGGTGTTGCTCAGTATATTCGTTTCAAAAACTGCGATGTGCTCAAATGGAAACCCGAGGATGAATCCGGTATCGTTATAACAAATCCACCGTATGGCGAGCGTCTTTTGGATGTTCAGCAGGCTGAAAGTTTATATCGCACACTTGGTCAGGTTATGCGTAGAAACCCTGATTTTTCAACATACATTATTTCGTCGCACAATGAACTTCCCCGTCTTTTCGGTCGCAATCCGACCAAGCGTCGCAAATTATATAACGGTATGATCAAATGCGAATATTATATGTATTATTAAGCGAGTGCTAAAGCCAAAATTTGTTAACTTTTCATTAATTCAGCAAAAACTAAAGAAAACAGAAGAAAACGAAAGTATTTTTGAGATTTATAGATTTAATCTTATTTTTCGGATATTTAATTGTTTTTTCATTTATTTTCACTTTTTTACCCACTTGCATACTTTTTAAAGTTGGTCTATTATATTATTAGCAATTAGCACTCGACATTTCAGAGTGCTAAAACATAAAATGTATTTAATTAAGGAGGATATATATTATGACACTCAAACCATTAGCAGACCGTGTTGTTCTCAAGATGGTCGAAGCTGAAGAAACAACAAAGAGCGGTATTATCTTAACAGGTGCCGCTAAGGAAAAGCCGCAGGTTGCTGAAGTTATTGCAGTTGGCCCGGGTGGAAATGTTGACGGTAAGGAAATTGTTATGCACGTTAAGTGTGGCGACAATGTAATTATGAGCAAGTACTCAGGCACTGAGGTTAAAATCGACGGTGTTGACTACATCATTGTCCGTCAGAACGACATTTTAGCAATTGTTGAGTAATTTTTAAGGAGGAAATAAATAATGGCTAAAGAAATTCTTTTTGGTGAAGACGCTCGCCGCGCTCTTGAACGCGGTATCAATTCACTTGCAGATGCTGTTAAAATAACTCTCGGCCCGAAGGGACGCAATGTTGTTTTAGATAAGAAGTTCGGTGCTCCGCTCATCACAAACGACGGTGTTACCATCGCTAAGGAAATCGAGCTCGACTGCCCGTTTGAAAACATGGGTGCTCAGCTTGTTAAGGAAGTTTCAATCAAGACAAACGATGTTGCAGGTGACGGTACCACCACCGCTACCCTTCTCGCTCAGGCAATGATTCGTGAAGGTATGAAGAACGTTGCAGCAGGCGCTAACCCGATGATTATGAAGCGCGGTATCTCCGCTGCTATTGAGACCGCTATCGAGGCAGTTAAGGCATCTTCTCAGAAGATTAACGGTTACGAGGATATTAAGCGCGTTGCTTCCGTTTCTTCCGCAAACGAAAAGGTTGGCGAGCTTATCGCTGACGCTATGGAGAAGGTTTCTTCCGACGGTGTTATTACTGTTGAGGAATCAAAGACTGCTGAGACCTACTGCGAAGTTGTTGAAGGTATGCAGTTTGACCGCGGTTACATTTCTCCGTATATGTGCACTGATACAGACAAGATGGAAGCTGTTATCGACGACGCTTACATTTTAATTACCGATAAGAAGATTTCTAACATTCAGGAAATTTTACCACTTCTCGAGCAGATTGTTCAGTCAGGTAAGAAGCTTGTTATTATCGCTGAGGACATCGAGGGCGAAGCTCTCGCTACTCTCCTTGTTAACCGTCTCCGCGGTACCTTCACCGTTGTTGGTGTTAAGGCTCCGGGCTTTGGCGATCGCCGTAAAGAGATGCTCAAGGATATCGCTATTTTAACTGGCGGTACCGTTATTTCCGATGAGCTCGGTATGGAGCTTAAGGAAGCAACAATGGCAGAGCTTGGTCGTGCTCGTCAGGTTAAGGTTTCTAAGGAGACCACCATCATCGTTGACGGTGCAGGCGATGCTAACGAAATTGCAAGCAGAGTTGCTCAGATTCGTGGTCAGATTGAGACAACGACAAGCGACTTCGACCGTGAGAAGCTTCAGGAACGCCTCGCTAAGCTCGCAGGCGGTGTTGCAGTAATCAAGGTTGGTGCTGCTACCGAGGTTGAAATGAAGGAACAGAAGCTCCGCATTGAAGATGCTCTCAACGCTACCCGCGCTGCAGTTGAAGAAGGTATCGTTGCAGGTGGCGGTACAGTATTTGTTAATACAATCTCCGCTGTTGAAAAGCTTTTACCGAAGTTTGACGGCGATGCTAAGACCGGTATTAAGATCATCGCTAAGGCTTTAGAGGAACCGGTTCGTCAGATTGCTGCTAACGCAGGTATCGACGGTGCTGTTGTTCTCGATAAGATCAAAAACAGCCGCCGCACAGGTTACGGCTACGATGCATTAAACGATAAGTACGCTGATATGATTAAGATTGGTATCGTTGACCCGGCAAAAGTTACTCGTACCGCTCTTGAGAATGCAGCTTCCATCGCATCTATGGTTCTCACAACCGAGACCTTAGTTGCTGATAAGAAGGAGCCGACTCCGGCTGCTGCTGCACCTGATATGGGTGCCGGAATGGGAATGTACTAAAAAACACTAAAAAGGCTGAACTTTTACGTTCAGCCTTTTTTCTATATACTTAACTCTTTTTTTGTGTTATAATAGTCAAAGCAAGGTGGTGTTTTACTTGGATACTTTAATCATTACAGCCGAAAATAAAAAGATTTTAGATAGCGGTTTTTCATCTGCCTTTGGCAGAAATCCCGAGCGCTACTTTTCAGCTCCCGGTCGCACGGAAATTGGCGGAAATCATACCGACCATCAACGGGGTCGTGTACTTGCCGCTGCGGTAAACCTTGATATCCGTGCAGCTGTTGCGTTAAATGGCAGTAATGTTATCCGCGTTTTATCCGAGGGATATTCCCTTTGCGAAGTAAATACAAACGAGATTAAGCCGATTAAATGTGAAGAAAACACAACTACCGCTCTAATACGCGGTATCGTTTCTAAGTTCACAGAGCTTGGTTGTAAAGTTTCAGGCTTTGATGCTTATTGCATCTCCTCAGTACTTTCCGGCTCAGGACTTAGCTCGTCCGCCGCTTTTGAAGTTTTAATCGGAACGATTATAAATAATTTATTCTTTAATTCTAAGCTTTCACAGCCCGAAATTGCTATAATAGGCAAATATTCCGAAAATGTCTTTTTCGGTAAACCTTGCGGTCTTATGGACCAGACCGCCTCTGCTGTCGGAAACTTAATTACCATTGACTTCTTTGATAAAGATAAACCTGAAATTAAGTCGGTTAATTTTGATTTTTCTGCGTGCGGTCACGCACTTTGTATTATAGATACACATTCAAGCCACGCTGATTTAACGGATGATTATGCAGCTATAACAAACGAACTCAAAGCAATATGTTCGCATTTTGGAAAAGATGTTTTAACAGAAATTGCAGAAAGCGATTTTTATTCTTCACTTTCTGAGCTCAGAAAAAATTACGGTGACCGCGCCGTACTTCGCGCAATACATTTTTATAAAGAAAATGCCCGCGTACCAAAGCAGGTATCAGCACTGGAGCACGGTGACTTTAATGAATTTCTGCGACTTATAAAAGAAAGCGGCTTTTCATCATTTATGTATTTACAAAATGTAATTCCGCATACACAGACAGAACATCAGGATGTCGCTTTTACACTCGCGCTTTGTGACCATCTGCTCGACGGCAAAGGTGCTTTCAGAGTCCACGGCGGTGGATTTTCCGGAACCGTTCAGGCATTTGTTCCGTTTGATATCTTAGATGGCTTTGTCGCAGGTATAGATAGCGTTTTAGGCGAAAATTCCTGCCATGTACTATCAATCCGTCCACAAGGCGGAATTGAATGTGAGGTAGAATAATGAAGAAAATTTTATTTGTTTGTCATGGAAATATCTGTAGAAGTCCTATGGCTGAATTTGTATTCCGTGATATGGTTAAAAAAGCTTCGCTTTCAGACAAGGTTTATATTGCGTCAGCCGCAACAAGCCGCGAGGAGCTCGGAAATCCCGTGCATCCCGGAACGCGCGCAAAGCTTTCCCCTTTAGGCATCTCTACAAGTGGTAAATACGCCGTACAGATGACAAAAGAAGATTATTATGAATATGACTATCTCTTCGCTATGGATAGCTATAATATCAGAAATATGCTCCGCATTACGGATGGAGATCCCGACGGCAAAATTATGCGCCTCCTGGATATTTCTTCTTCCCCGCGTGACATTGCCGATCCCTGGTATACCGGGAATTTTGACGACACCTACAACGACATTGTAGAAGGCTGCGAGGCACTACTCAAAAAGCTCTTTTAAAAAGCTTGCAGACACAAACGCGCAGAATATACAAAGACTTGGCGACACCGCCACTTTAATGCTCACATAAATACATAGAGCTATCAAAAGTAAGGCTGATAGAACATTCCCTGCTTTTGATAGCTTAATTTGCGTATCTTCGCTAAAAAATATCAGTGATAAAAACTTAATAGCCCGACCGCCATCCAATGTTTCTGCAGGCAGCAGATTAAAAACCGTTAAAACGACGCTGAAACCCGCGACCAGCGAGTTACCTATCCTACTTGCCAAAACCGCCAAAACAGTGCCAAAGAACGGTCCTGCGAGTGCAATAACTATTTCTTTGGTATAACTTATCATCGGATACTGTTGCATTTCAATTTTAACTCCATACGCCCCGAGCCTTATATTGCGTATTTTAACTCCGCACAGCTTCATTGCAGTAATATGGCCAATTTCGTGAATAGCTGCTGCAAAAAGCGAAAACACAAAAATTCCTTTATTATCAAGTAAATATAAAACAGCGAGCAAGAGAACAAAATCGACACCTATATAAAATTTTCCTATTCTCATAAATTGTTAACCGTTACATAATGTGTTGGGTCGAGTCTCTTTTTACCATTTCTGACTTCAAAATGAAGGTGCGGTCCCGTCGACATACCTGTAGTTCCAACCAGTGCTATTTTCTGCCCTTTTTTGACCTTCTGACCCTTCTTTACTTTGAGTTTGGAATTGTGCCCGTAAAACGAGCGAATTCCGCCACTGTGCTCAATTAACAGATAATTTCCGTATGTATTATTATGCTTTGCTTCCAGAACAACACCATCTGCAAAGCATTT
>JAZPZP010000100.1:0-9425 GCA_045544695.1 Eubacteriales bacterium
CGGATCGCTATCTCCCGGAATTGTGTCGCCGCTTGCAACATTACCGCCGGTTGAGTTTGCTACATTGATGTCAACATAGATAGTTGAGCTTAAGAGACCATCATTTACTACAAATGATACTACATTCTTACCACGGTCTGCAGATGACGGTGTCCAGCTAAAGGTCTGGGTTACTTCATAAAATACCATTCCTTCTGCCGAATCCTTCATCTTGTAGCTGAGCGGATTTCCTGTCTGGCTGGTTGCTGTTACTTTGAAGCTTACAGTATTACCAGCTTCAACCGACTGTTCAGGAACCGCATCAACAATAGGACTTTTCTCATCATATGTCGGGAGCGGAATTCTGAATGTCTGGCCTTCTTCAATATTGTAAATAAATTCATCCTTGCCTGTTGACGCATCCTTATAGCTGCGTATCAATTCAGTAAGACCAAGATTTAAATCTATCTGTGTCGGGTCAACTTCATTTGCAGTTGCACTCTCAATACAGTACGCAGCATTCAACGCACCATCATTGTCAATATAAATATACTTTCCTTTCAAAGCCTCAAGAACGTTTGAATCAAATCCGCCATCCATTTCAACGGTAATCTTATTGTTAACATTGACATCCTTTGTGAAGTCGGTAACCTTACCTGTATATGCCGCGGTGCCTGTCGAGTTCGCAATTAAGCTACCGTCGTTCATATAGGTATACTGCGGAGCGCTTTCACCGATCTTATATGTTGCTACACCGACAAAACCGCAGAAATCAAACTTGCCATCAATCGTATATGTTACGGTGTTGTTGGTAGCATAGACGATATAGTCCTCTCTTCCACCCTCAAGGGTTACCTTAACCGCACGAGCAACATCACTCCTGGTTGGATATCCACTCTTAATCTCAACTGAAACCTCTTCAACCTTTTCAATATATGCTTCATCCTTATACGGCTGAATTACCGTGGTAAAAAGTGAATCCAAGTTGCTGCCTGTGCGGCGCGCTACAATCTGCTTACACCACTCAGGTGAATTTTCAGCAAGTGGTGGACGGAAGTCGCCATATGCAAATTCAGAAATTTCATTGTCTGTGTTAAGCATAGTAAGCTTCAAGTGTAAGTTCGGATTGCCCGGGAGATAATCAAAATAGTCTGTAATCTTAAAGTCAGCACTTATTGTTGACGCATTCGGCAATGCAGCACGATGAACATTTTTAATCCATGTAAAGCCCGGAGGATTTGCAAGCGGTGATGTACCGTGATTTGCCCAAAGCTCGTCATCGCCGTACGGAACCTCCGGCCCTGCATAAGAACCTACATAGTTACCACGATCATCGACCTGTGCTTCCATCGGGATATCGACATCAATTTCATTACCCTGCACGTGGAAGTTGTAAACATGGTCGTTACCTCCCTTTACGCGGAAGAAATCAACAGCATAGCTCACATCGTCATTTGCATCGACAGAAACTACCGTTCTGCGGAAAATTTCAGTCGAATTGTAAACCTCCGGTGCATCGACATCCATTACCTTCACTTTGCCCGAATCGTCAAAATGATACGGAGTTGAAAGAACGCTGTCATTCTGTACTCTTGCTTTATAAGTAGTCCCCTTTTTCTCAACAACAAATACAGAGTTGTGCGACATCGGAGATTCTACCCAGGTTGAACGGTGGCACTGAACCGTCTTATAGTCCGGGTTACCCATATCAGGTGCCATATCAAGTCCATACGCAATAACACCAAGGTGTAATTTATCCTGATGTCCGTGACCTGCGTTACTACCATAGAACATCCAGAAGCTTCGCTGAGTATCAATCTTCTGATTTGCATTAATATACTTACCATCACGTGTCATTGCGAGTCCGTAACCTGTAAGGTTAGCACTTCCTAAATCAAGCACCTCGCCCTTTTCGTCAATCACAGCCTTGATTTCCTGCTGTATAGCCTCAGGATTTTCTCTGTACATACCGCCTATAATTGAGTTTAAATTTCCGCCTGCAGATGCGTAAATCGCACGCGCAAGGTTGTCATCGCGAAGTCCTGCGTACCACGCAGAGACGAGTGCCTGCTGACTTGTTATGCTGCCCCTTCTCGCAAATGCGTTTGCGTCACCGATAGCTGGATAATAGCGATTTGCAAGTGTTATTTTATATGTAACATTGAGCATCTGAATAAATTTCGGGTATTCATAGAGATTCGCCGCGGGATAAGTGTCTTTATATTCCAACAAGACATCGGCAACCTCGCGAATCATACCCATCCAGCCCCTATTATAGCTCGGAGATGACTCATTACCCCAACCATCGCGGTCAACATCGTTTATAAGCTTGCCGTATATATTACCGGTTTCGCCGACTGTACCGCTTGCACCTGTACCGCCAGTTGCACTTGGTGCAAAGAGCCAGTCTATCCACTCACCGGTTTCCGGGAAAGTGTCAAGAACAACTGCCGCAAATGCCATTGCTCTCTGATGATAACCGAAGTTACCCCAGATATCTGTAGTGTGTATTCCACGGCGGATTTCGCGCAAGATTCCGTTGTCACAGTTGTAACGAATCAAATCTGCAGAGGTCTTAGTATTCTTCATATTGTATTGCGAAGCCTTTTCAGATAGGAACTGTATAACCTTCGGGTTGTCCATCTCTGCCCAAAAGGCATCATAAGCAAGAGAGAATACATCTACAAGACTACCGTCGGCAATCTTACCTAAGATTCGGCCGCCGTTGCCTGCACCGCCATTTGAGTTTACATATACATTCCACTCATCTTTAAGATACATATCCGGGAAGATGTCAGCAATACGGTCAATAATTATTGCACCTGCAACACCATACTTCTCTTCACCCGTAAACAGGTACGCATCACGAAGTGAGTTTAAAACATTAGATACAATACCGTTTCCCGAATATGCGCTTGTACTGCCGCCCCACCAGATTGCTCCGGCATTATATATCGGAATAAACGGATAAACTTCCTTTATATTGTTATATGGTTCGGGATAATAACGACCTGTATCGTATCCGCTACCCGCATCAACACCCCAATTGGGTTCTTCCTCTGTATTCTTTTCCGGATGGAGAATGTTAACGAGGTAGCCTGTGCCACCATTTGCAATGATTTCATCATTCTTCTGCTTCGAAAGAGCCGGATCCCAATTGCCGTGTTCGTCAATGCCGAGTGCATAATATGCGCCAAAGTCATTTGACGGGAAGAATCTGCGACACGCAGGACACATAATCTTCCAAGGAGTGTTTATAGCATCAACTATCCAACCATTGAAGCTATCCGGATATTTACTCATAATATCCTCACCGCAATATTTACACAAGCGATAGTTCGGATCGCTTCTGTAATAGTGACCGCGCGGCAGTTCTGAAGTTGTAAAGAGATTATATATTGTATCTATTTTATCAACATATAAATCTGCCGCCGCAATTGCGGATTTACTCTGACTTGTTGCCCACGAATAAGTTTCTATATTCTCGCGCACAATCTCTACTTTTTCCTCAGTATAATATGAACGGCGCGACTTGATTGTAGCTATAACAATCTGCTGACTTACAGAATTTGAATACTCACCATAGGTTACATTTGCAGTTAATGTAACAAGACCGGTCTTCTTTCCGGTAACCAAGCCTGTCGGGCTGACCTCTGCTATATCTGTATCATCACTTGAGTATGAAACGCTTGCACCCTGAAGCTCTGCTACATTGTCAATAAGCGGAGTGACAAGTATAATCTGACCTGTTTCGCCTACTGCAATTGCATCTGTCGCATCATGATTACTCTTTCCATCGATTAAGAGTTTTAAGTTATCAAGCGGGCGCGCACCGTCAAAGTTTACGGAACGGAAATAGAAACCGTGAGTTCCTGCTCCGAAACCATCGTCAACTATAAGACCTTCTGCCGCCTTTATTACAAGGATTTTTTCCTCGCCGGCATCATACTCCTGAACTAAAATCTCGCCATAGCTTTCAGAATAGAGAAGTGCTGCGGTCGCATCATCTTTTCTAAGCTCTCGTGTGCCTATAAGCGTTTCGCTTGTTAGCGCTGCATTTATATCGGTTGTATCTGCCGGGATTAAGTACATACTTATTTTCGAAGCACCGTAAAGGCCGCGGTATTTAAGCGTTACATCGTAGCTTCCCGCTGCTTCCGGCATCTTTATTGTTGCCGCAAAATATCCGTCCGGCGAGCTTGTCTGATACTTTATCCAATTATAGAACACAAGCGATTTTGCAGAGCTTGGCTGCACTTTCCAATTGGTATTTGTAGCCTCGTTATATTCTGTTGCAGCTACAGCAAGATTTGTATTCTTTGCAAAGTCCTCGCCAAAAATTATTGTACCGTTTGTATCTTCAGTCTTGCCGTAGGATTGACGGAAATCGTATGTCATTGAATACTCAGTACCCGGGCGTGTAAGAGACGTGGCGGTTGTTATTACCTTAATCTTCTTACTATCGCTCTTGGTCACATTTCCGAGCGTTACTGATACGGTTACGGTTGCATCGCCTGCACCTTTTGCAAGAATTTCACCGGTAGTTGCGTTTATTTCGATAATATTGGTTTTATCGCTCGAATAGCTGATTATAGCCGATGAGAGATTTGCTTCTTTTTTATCCGTAAGAATTCCCGAAACACTTGCACTTGCAGTTGCGTTCAGTGCAAGCTTTGACGGAACTGATAAAGCAACACTTGAAAGCTCAGGCTCTGTACCATAGAATAAAAGCTTTTCGGCGGTAAGAGTTCCTACTCCCGCAGTTGCATCCTTGCCCGCGCCATCTGCCTGAAGCACTAAAATATATTCGGTATCTTCGCGAAGTGCAACAGTGCCGAAATATCCGATTTGCTCATCACTTCCCGACACATATTCAAATGAACCTGCAGGAGAAAGCTTGGAAATCATTCCCGCAATTTCAGAGATTTCCTTCTCTCCCGAAAGAACATACGCGCGAACCCCCTTCGCGCCAATGTGATTTCTATATGAAAGTGCTAACTGATAAGCACCTGCCGCATCGCTCTTAAACTTGATTGCACTCCAAGCAGAGCCGTTTGTCGCTTTAAAGCTTACGGCTCCGTTTTTGGTTGTGCTGACGCCCGTTTTATTCGTGTAATTTCCAAAATATATCCAACGGGCATTTTTGCTGTTGTTATATGTTATGAGTGCCTCAACATTCTCGGCATTTTCGGCAAGCCCGTTCATAAGGTTTATCTCATTTGTGGTTGATGCTCCGCCGTAACTTACTGAATATACCGTTTTGGTTGCACTCTTTTTAACTCCGTTAAGGCTTATGGTAGCAATAACATCAGCCTCTCCGTCGCTAATTGCTGAAATTATGCCATCATCCGAAACAGCAATAACATTTTCATTTGAGCTTTTGTATGTAACGGTAGCCTCGCTTAAATCCACATCGTTTCCGTTGTCTAATTTTCCGGAAACGAATGTCTTTGCATCAGCACCCGGTGCAACGGCATCGGTAGAAACTGAAAGTTCTGCACTCTCGAGCACTCTTGTCTCTTCACCGTTAATTGCAAAACCATAAAGATAAATAAAGTATGCGTTAGCGCCATTATATCCCCCAACACAAGAGCTGTTCGGCGCAATTACAACCTTCATATGATCGCCAACCGTTAAGGCATCAATCTCGATTGTACCTACAGTAGTATAAACAACTTCCTGATTTTTGCTCATATCAATATTTGCGGTACCTACAAAGTTTTCACTCGTCATACCGGTAGCCACAGGAGTAGACTCAGGCATCATCCAAACATCAATCTTCTCAGCGCCGGTTGTCATCGAGTTTATCTTAAGCTCATACTTTCCTATTTTATTCGGAAGTTCAAGACAAACGGACATATACTGAGAGCCGTCCTTTGCGGTTGCACCGAATCGTACGCGCTTATTCTTGTCAATATAAAGAGTTCCCGGATAGCTATGGTCACCAGTAGAATGCCAGTTCTCACTACCCGGTGTCTTGATTACACCGTCAGGATTTGAGTTAAATGTGCGGAAAAGGGAAATGTCTGTCATTGCGGTAAGCTGCGGGAAGTAATACTCGCGACTTGAGCCTGAACCTGCCCAATCAAGCGGACCTTCTACCTGCTCACGGCAGTAGATAGTCACAGTTGCTGTCTTTGTAACATCTCCAACCTTGACGGATGCACGCACCTTACCCGTGCCAACCGATTTAAATGTTATAATATTATCTGAAAGAGTTATAAATTCAGGGGTTAAATTCTCATAAATAACGGTTGCAGCACTAAGGTCAGCTACGCTACCATCTGTCATAAAAGCGTTAACACTAAGTGTTGCACTCATACCCGAGATCAAGTTTCTCTTGCTTGACTTAAGCTCAACAGAGTCTAAAACAATCGGGCCTGTTCCGTCAAGCTCAAAGCCGTAAAGGTATAATGAATATGCGTTTTTTGCATCGTGGTAACTTCCGACACAAGTGCTGTTCGGAGCCATTACTATTTTAAGATGCTTTCCTGCATTTGTCGGAGTTACTTCAACCACACCAACGGTTGTTTCAACAAGTGCTTGCTTATTTGTCATATCAATTTCGGCAGTTCCGAGGAAATTGTCACTTGTCATTCCCGTCTTTGCGTCTTCAGATTCAGCCATAGTCCAGACATCAATCTTTTCAGCGCCATATGCCATACTATTCATCTTAAGCTCATACTTGCCCACTGCTGTCGGAAGCACGATACAAAGAGAGAGGAACTGACTACCATCTTTCTGGGTACCTTCAAATTTAATGCGCTTGTTTTTATCGAGCGGCGCTCTTACCGTCTCGGTACCCTCACCCGTAGAATGCCAATTGCCTGTACCGGCAGTTTTAACGGCGTTGCCCGGGTTTGAATCAAGCTCAGTAAATAAATCAATATACTGCTGAGATGTCAATTTCGGAAAGCTGTAGCTCACCGAGTTTTCCTTACCTGCCCAATCCGCACCTTGGCTCAACATCAACAGTCCTGCCGGTGCAATACCGATAAGTAATGCAAAAGCCATTAAAAATGCGACAATTCTTCTTGCCCCTCTCATAGATTTTCCCTCCTGAATATTTTTACTATAAATAAAAAAATGAATGTTCTACTTTACAATAAAATAGTAACATTCATATTTTCTAAATGCAATATTTTTCCCTTTCCAAAAACAGGACTTTTTTTATATTTTTTTAGCATTATTTTATCTGAAGCATGTTAAAACATTCCTGATTGTGCGAGATGTTTCTTTTATTCAATAACTTCAATATAAAAGCTTACCGGTCTAAATCCGTCATTACAGGAAATCATAGCGCTCTTTTTATTTTTCATCCACCCGTCAAAAAAATTCTCTCCGCCGTGTGCAAGCACATTAACAAACGGATATATACTCTCCCATGCACTGCTGCAAAATCCATCGGGTTTTTCATTTCCGTTTGTAATATAAACATTACCAATCTCAATATCGCACGCGTGCTCTATCGGATTTTCATATTTTGCAATTAAATCCTCGTGAACAACTCTTTTCATAACCGTTATTTTGCAGTTTTTCATATTGAAATCTCCTTAAGCTTTTTTCTTAAAATTTTCCAATCCGGGCAAGTTTTTTCAAGCTCGGCATAAAATTTTTGCGAATGGTTTGCCTGCAGAAAATGAGTAAATTCGTGCAACACCACATATCTTATACATTCAAGCGGGGCATACATAAGATTTATGTTAAAAGTAAGTATTTCGCGCGACGGTTGACAGCTTCCCCACCGCGATTTAAGCTTTTTGAACTTGAGCTTCGGGTAATTTACACCGCACTTTTCAAAATACGGATACACACTTTGGCAAAGCTCCTCTATCACTTTACAAACTTCATCCTCAGAAAAATATTGAATTAGCGGATTTTCAGCTCGTTTTCCAAACTTTTCAACAGCTTTTAAAATAAATTCTGCCTTAGACACAATAAAGCTTTCAATTGTTTTCACGGAAGTCCTTTTATTCGCAGACACATAAATCTCGCCACTCGGGCGAATCCGCAAATTTATATTTTTAACATTTTTATATTCCAGCGTGTAACTAAACTTTTCGCCGTTTATCTTCAAGATTTTAATCATATTAGTATACCTTCGCATTTTTTCTGAATACTCCGGGGGTTATTCCTACCGTTTTCTTGAACAGAACTTTGAAATGCGCTGGAGATGCAAATCCACACTCTTCTGCAATCGTCTCGAGAGTTTTCGTATCTCTCGCAAGCAATTCCTTAGCACGATTAATCCTTACATTGGTAAGCCATTCGTGCGGAGTCTGTCCCGTTTCTTCTTTAAAAATACGCATTGTATGCGGTCCTGAGTAGCCCGATAATTCACTCAACTGCTCCAATGTAATCTTATTTGCATAATTCTCTTTAATAAATCCCATGCAATCACGCACCGCCTCGGAATATGTTTTTTTCGAATGGTGTGCGCTGAAAAGTTCTGCCAGGAGCTGCATAATCAAGGCATTCAACTTAAGACGCGACGCAACATTTGTCGAGTTAAAGCACTTTAATATTTCTTTAAACACTCCCTCAAGCTCTCCGGAGGTTGCAAAATATTCGGGGATGCTCTCCAGAATCTGGTTTTTATAAATAACTCCACGCTCGCCAAAGTCAAAGGTTATCGTTATGCACTTATATTCAGGTGTACTGTTAAGACGCGTTCCCGGAACGGAAAAACGGATGTCACCGTAATGAATCGCATTTCTTTTTCCGTTAATATACACCTCACCGTCTCCTGCAAGGTAAAAGCCAATCTCATAGCTGTGGGCAACTCTGTGCTTTGATAGCGTCATATTCTTTTTATATTCAAATTGGCGCGCGAGCAAAACTCTCGGAAGCATTGCGTCAATCTGCAAATCAACATTCTGCACCGTCCCACCTCCAATATGTAAAAAATCGAACTTTTGTGATAGAATTAAGTATTTACATCAATTGTATTATACAATAAAATTTAGATGAAATCAATTTTTATTCAGGTATTTTTTCAGAACGGAGCGTGTATATGAAAAGTGATTTTTTACTCAAAAGTGAACTTTCGAAAAAGCTTTACAACGATTGTGCAAAATCTCTTCCGATAATTGACTATCACAATCACCTTGCAATCTCCGATATAGCAAGCAATGTCAAATTTGAAAACATTGCGCGTCTTTGGGTTATTTCTGACCCGTATAAGCACCGCGCAATGCGAATTCTCGGCATTGATGAGCACTATATCACAGGCGACGCGAGTGATTTTGAAAAATTCGAGGTATGGTATAATTCTCTACCTCGCCTTGTTGGAAACGCACTTTTCGACTGGTCTGTAATGGAGATGAGCATTGTTTTTGATTTTGAATTGCTCCCCTTTACGAATGCTAAATCAGTTTGGGATACATTGAATGCAAAGCTTAGCAAAATGACTCTTTCCGATATCTTTGCAAAGTTTAATATCGAGT
>JAZPZP010000101.1:0-6997 GCA_045544695.1 Eubacteriales bacterium
AATATTTTATAAAGATATATGGGAACATCGTCTCCCATTGAAGCGAGCATTGTGTCAAAATGGTAGGTGTATCTGTCAGAAAAATCGTCGCGCAGATAGGCTTCATCCCATATCTCCTGCTCGCAACCGATCCAATGCCAACCGATTATCTTCGGATTTTTACCACTATCGGTTAAGTTTTTCATTACGAGTTTGTTTATATGAGTTGCAAGGGGAAGCAGAGCTATATCAACTTCGCCCAAGATTCCCGGTTTTAAAGTTTTTTCTTTATCACGGTTCCACATTCCGTTAATAATTCCTTGACTTCCGACGGAAATCTGAACGATATATAAATCAGGCAAATCTTTACCGTTATCAATCGCGTTTTGCCATAATTTAGCAAAGAAGTGCGCAAGACACGCGGTGTTATCTTGTGTTTCACCGAGGTTTTTACCACAGCTTGTCCATCCACTCCAGGTAACATCTGTTATATCAAATGATTGGTTTGGATTTCGGTCAAGTGAAAAGACATTCTTAAGTGGTGTGGTAATACGCTCGTTTTCAGGCAAAAAACGCTCATGCGCGGTTGCATTTGATTGTCCGTTTATAAATAAAACTGCAGCTTCAGTTTTCATTTTATCAGCTCCTTCGCTTAAAATTATACGCTTATTTAAGAGGAATATCAAGCGGTGAGCATTAAAAAAGCAGGGAATATAAATTGTCAATTATTATATCGTGTGATATAATAAAATTATCGTAAATGGTCGACAAAACAATCTTTCTTTAGACGAGAGAGAAAGGAGATTATACAAAAATGAACAGATGTGAAAAAGCGGTAGAAAAACACAAGAGTGGATATAATTGCGCACAGGCGGTGGCGTGTGTATTTGCAGACAAATTAGAATACAGCGAGGATGAGCTGTTTCGACTTACCGAGGCTTTCGGCGGAGGAATGGGCGGCACGCAAGGTATTTGCGGCGCTGTGAGTGCTATGGTTTTAGTAGTCGGTGGAATTGGAAGTTTTGGCCTCAATAAGCTACCTGAAACTAACAAGAAAGCAAGCTATGCTTCTGCCCGCGAGCTTATGGGAAAGTTTGAGGAAAGAGTCGGCACGATTATGTGCAGTGAGATTAAAGGCAAAAAGCTTTGCTCTTGCGACGGATGCATAGAAGTGGCTGTTGAAATTTTAGAACAATTTATCGGTGAATAATTTGGTTCAGTGCATATTTCCGGAGGTAACAAAATGAAAAAGAAGGTTTGCATTATAACGGGAGCGGGCGGAGGAATTGGATCAGCGATTGCTGAGGCACTTTTTAATTTGGATTTTGAGCTCGTTCTACTCGGCAGAAATGAAGAAAAATTAAAGAAAACTGCAAACGGCAGAGAGTGTCTTATTATCCCGGGTGATATCTGCGATGATAATTACATAAAAGAGACGATTGAAAAGGTTTCATCAACTTATGGCGGAATAGATTTTTTAATTAATAATGCAGGTATTGCGCAGTCAACTGCTTTTGAAGATATTTCGATGGAAGATTACGATACAATAATGAATACCAATGTGCGAGCACCTTTCCTTATGTGTAAGACAGCGCTTACGTATCTTGAAAAATCCGATTGCGGTACTATTATTAACATCGCATCGGTTACCGCGCACAAGGGGTACGCTCTGCAGAGTGTATATGCCGCATCAAAACACGCGCTTCTGGGATTCAGTAAGGCTTTAGCGAAGGAATATTATAAAAAGAATGTCCGCGTTCATGTTATAAGTCCGGGCGCGGTATTTACTGATATGGTTAAAATTTCGCGCCCTGATTTGACGGGTGAAGGGATGCTTTTGCCCGAAGATATTGCGGAGACCGTTCTGTATCTTATTAAAATGCGTGGCAGTGCTTCCGTTGCGGATGAAATTGAATTGCACCGCGAAACAAAAGAACCGTTTATGTAATGGCAAGGTTATACAATGAGAAAAATAGCTATATTGCTTTTGTTAGTTTTATTTGTGGGCTGCTCAAGAGAGGTTCGTGAGGAAGATTGGGGTAGCTTTACTCCCGATAAAACATACAGCTATGATAATACATTTTACGCCGTGCAATCAGTAGAGAAGGGCGAAGATGTACGATGGATTATTGTGGATGTTTATAAAACAGAAACCGACGAAAAGGTATACTCTTTTTCCCCTGCAATGGCATGGGATTTCTGGGGTATTTGTTGGGAAAGTGATACTTACAATATCTGGATTCAGTCGGCGGATATTGGGGTGCTATGCTATGAGTTTGAAAATTCCGAGTGGAAGCTCAATGAAAAAGCAGTAAGGCCCCAGAATATAATATCTAAATGGGACAAACTTGCATCAACTGAAGGTTGATGTTTTGGCAGAACAATGTTTTGTTAAGCCTTTATAGTTGAGAGTTTTTCACTTATAGTATTATTAAACTAAAGATTTTACGGGGTGGAAAAAGCTATGGTTGAGATTAATTTAAAAAAGATTAAAGAACTCAGGGTTAAAAACAAAATATCGCAGAAAGTACTTGGGGAGTATCTCGGAATAAGTGACAGAGCGATTTCAAAATGGGAGCTTGGTATTTCCAAGCCGTCGAGTAAAAATTTAATACATCTTGCCAGGATATTTAAGGTTCCGGTTGAGGTGCTTTTGATTAGCGATGAAGCTAAAAAAGAGATAGTAGTGAGCGGGATGGAATCGATAACCGAGCTATATAAAATCGGAAGAGGGCCGTCGAGCTCGCACACAATCGGACCCGAAAAAGCGTGCATTTTTTTCAAAGATAAAAATCCCGAGGCGGATAGATTTAGCGTTGTGCTTTACGGATCACTTGCCAAAACGAGTAAGGGTCACGGAGCGGATACAGTAATTGAAAAGGCCTTTGCACCATATAAGTGCGACATAGAATTTAACTATATTGAAAGCAACCTGCCGCATCCGAATACAATGGAGCTTTTTGCCTATAAGGGAAATGCTCAGCTTGATAATGTGCGCGTATTCAGTGTTGGCGGAGGCAGTATTGCTTTTGAAAACGATATTGTAACCCCACCGGCGAGAATTTATAAATTAGATAAATTCAGCGATATATCCGCATATTGCGAAAAAGAGGAAAAGCGCCTTTGGGAATTTGCTCTTGCAACTGAAAATGAAGGCTTTTTCGAATATATGAAGGAGATCTGGGATGCGATGAAGCTGTCTGTAAAGCGAGGGCTCGCGGATAGCGGAATACTTCCCGGTGGACTTGAGGTACGAAAAAGGGCAAAGTCATTAATTAACAGCCAGCACATCGATGAGTCAGCCGAAACGCGCGAAAATAGAATGGTATGTGCGTATGCTTTCGCAGTTGGTGAGCAGAACGCGTCCGGTGAGAAGATTGTTACAGCACCAACATGCGGTGCGGCAGGAATTGTGCCTGCAGTTCTGTATTATCAACAACAGAAAAATGATTTTACAGATGAGCAGATTATCCACGCGCTTATGACCGCCGGAATAATCGGTAATTTAATAAAGACGAACGCCTCAATATCAGGCGCAGAATGCGGATGTCAGGCAGAGGTAGGAAGTGCCTGTGCTATGGCGGCGGCAGCACTTGGCGAGCTTTTTGGTTTGAGCATTGACAAGATAGAATATGCAGCAGAAATCGCGATTGAACACCATTTGGGTCTTACTTGTGACCCGATTTGTGGACTTGTTCAGATTCCGTGTATCGAGCGAAATGCGGTCGCGGCTATGCGCGCAATTAATGCGGTGAGCCTTGCAAGCTTTTTGTGGGATACAAGAAAAATATCGTTAGATGACGTCATTCAGACGATGAAGGAAACGGGTCTTGATATGCACAGGTCATACAAGGAAACATCCGAGGCAGGCCTTGCGAAAATAGATATTTAGGAGAAAAATTATGGAATTTGAAAAGCTTATTTCGGAAAGATATTCGGTGAGAAAATTTAAAAATGAGCATTTACCGCAGGAAATTATTGATAAAATTATCATCGCAGGTCACAAAGCGCCGACAGGATGTAATTATCAGCCGCAGAGGATTCTTGTTCTGAATAATGACGAGTCTATAGCGAAGCTTAAGGGCTGCACTAAATGCCATTTTAATGCGCCGTGTGCGATGCTCATTTGCTATAACAGCAATGAAACCTGGCAGAGACCGTATGATGGCGCGCTGTCAGCACCTGTTGATGCGGCGATTGTTACCACGCATATGATGCTTGCAGCGCATAACGAAGGCGTGGGAAGTTGCTGGGTAATGCACTTTGACCCGAATGCTATGGTTAAGGCTTTTGGTATTCCGGAAAATATTGTGCCGTCAGCACTTCTTGTTATGGGATATCCTGCGGAGGATTCAGTGCCGCTTGAGTTGCATTCTAAATTCAGACCAATTGATGAGGTTGTTTTTTACGATAAGTTTTAAGAGGTGAAATTATGCGCGTAGTCGCTCCTAATTATTACTCGGAATTCAAATGCATTGCTGATAAGTGCAAGCATAGCTGTTGCATCGGCTGGGAAATTGATATTGATGAGGAAACTTATGCGACCTATAACTCACTTGCCGGTGGAATGGGAGCGCGTATACGCGAGAATATCGAGGGTGAGCCTCCACATTTTATTCTGCGTGAGGGAGACAGATGCCCGTTTTTAAACGAGCGGGGACTTTGTGATATAATCCTTAACTGCGGTGAGGACCATCTTTGTGATATTTGCACACTTCACCCGAGATTTAAGAATTTTTATGATAGTTTTGAGGAGGTAGGCCTCGGTCTTTGTTGCGAGGAATCGGCGAGAATTATTCTTTCTTATAAAGAGAAGTTTAGTATTGACACACCGAAAGAGCTTACCGAAGAGGAAAGAGATTTTCTTTCAAAGAGACAGAAAATATTTGACACCTTGCAAAATCGCGAAAAAACCATTAGTGAAAGATTTTCAGAGCTTGCTTCTGAATTTGGGTTTGCTTTTTCGCTCGAAAAGCTTTACAATAGTTACATAGGTCTTGAAAGGCTTGACGAAGCTTGGACTGCTAAACTTAACAAAATAAAAGATGGAACTTTTGATTGTGGCTTTTTCGATGAGCATTCTATTGCATTTGAGCAGCTTGCAAGCTACTTTATCTTCAGACATCTGACAGACGCAATGTGGGATGAAGACTATGCATCGCGTGTCCGTTTTGCTCTTGCAAGTTGTTATCTCATCGGTGCGATTTGTTCGTGTGGTGATGAGATAGAAGAAATTGCGAGGATGTATTCATCAGAGGTTGAATACTCAGAAGAAAATACAAGGGAGATTATGGAAAGTTTATGAAAAAAGGGAATGTGGCGGCATTACTGCCGATAGGTGTGTTTTTGGCTTTATATTTAGGACTTGGAATAATTTTTGAATATGCTCTCAAAATTCCGATGGGATTTTATAATATTCCTATTGTTGTTGCATTTATGACAGCGCTCTTGGTTGCGTGTCTTCAAAACAGGAAATTGAATTTTAATAAAAAGCTTGAAATTATGGGTCGTGGCGTCGGTGATAAAAACATTTTCACAATGGTACTCATTTTCCTTGCTGCGGGTATTTTTGTCGGAGTTGTGGGAAGAGAAAGTGCTGAGAGCGTTGCATATTTTATGCTTTCAATCATTCCACCGCGTTTTGCGGTTATGGTGCTTTTTATCGTAAGTTGTTTTGTTTCTCTTGCTATGGGAACGTCTGTCGGAACAATTACACTTATAACGCCAATTGCTTATGCGGTTTCAAGTGTTTCGGGTTTTGACTTATCGCTTTGCGTTGCTACCGTTGTTGGCGGCTCGATGTTCGGCGATAACCTCTCATTTATTTCTGACACTACGATTGCCGCGTGCAACGGTCAGGGCTGCGAAATGAAAGATAAATTCAGAGAAAACTTTAAAATTGCGTTTCCTGCCGCAATTTTAGCTGTTGTACTAATTCTTGTAATGTCGTTTAACAGTGAAATTAACGGCGAAATTGTTAGAGATTATAACTTAATTCAGATAATTCCTTATATTCTCGTATTGCTTGGCGGAATTTTAGGCATAAATGTTTTTGTTGTGCTTCTTATCGGAATAGCATCCGGCTCAATTATTATGCTTGCAACGGGTGCGGTTGCACCGACAGCGCTTCTTGCCAATATGGGTACCGGTGCATCGGGAATGTTTGAAACGATTATCGTAACCGTTCTGGTATCTGCAATTTGCGCGCTCATTCGTGAGCATGGAGGATTCGATGCCCTGCTTAATGGAATTAAAAAGATTTTTAAGGGCAAAAAAGGCGGACAGGTTGGCATGGGTGTGCTTGTCGGAGTACTTGACATTGCAACTGCGAATAATACGGTTGCAATTGTTATGGCAAACCCGATTGCAGCAGAAATTGCAAAGGATTATGAAATTTCAAACCGCAAGTCAGCCTCAATTTTAGATACCTTCTCATGCTTCTTCCAGGCGATTTTGCCATATGGTGCACAGATGCTTGTTGCGATTTCAGCGGTAAGTGAGCTTGGTGGGCAAATCTCGGCACTTGAGATTATTCCAAAGTTATATTATCCGTATCTGTTACTTTTAAGTTCACTTGCATTTATTTTCTTAACCCGCGAAAAAGCTAAATAGGCGGTGGATATTATGAAAAAGAATACGGTCTGGCAGATGGTTAAATTCACTTTGTTTTCAATATCTGCAGGAATTATTCAGATAATTGCATTTACAATTTTAAACGAGTTTTTTCACTTAATCTACTGGCCGTCGTATCTTACGGCGCTTATCTTATCAATTGTCTGGAACTTTACATTTAATAGACGATTTACCTTTAAATCAGCCGCTAATGTACCGATAGCAATGCTTAAGGTTTTTGGGTTTTATTTAGTATTTACGCCGGTATCTACATATCTCGGACATCTTGCGGAAGGTGCGGGTATTAACGAGTACATAATTTTAGCTGTAACGATGATTTCAAACTTCGTTTTAGAGTTCTTATTCAGTAAATTTGTAGTTTTTAGGAATCAGGAGAATACAAGAT
>JAZPZP010000102.1:0-4155 GCA_045544695.1 Eubacteriales bacterium
CGGTACGAGGAAAATTACCATTCGTAACGGAACTAAAATAGCAAGTGTATCAAATCCGTTTTTTTACGCAAGTAATCTCGTAGAACTTAATCTTATAAACACAGTGATAGCCTGCAACGGCTGGAATTTCCAGCGAAGCACGAGACTCTCGGCAGAGTCTGTTAAAAGTATTATCGACGCGCTTAAGAGCGATACACAAAATCTTACGATTACACTTTCTCAGACCGCGGTGGATAACGCAGATTTCTCGCTGCCCGGGTACGAAAATTACGAAATACTTTTCGCCGAGAAGCCAAATTGGACGATAGCATTACTATAAGGAGGAAAAAATATGCAGATTAAAGAAAGAAAAATTTTATACGCAGATGACGGTAAGGTAGTGACAAACGGCGAGGTTTACGGCAAGATTATCTATCTTGCCGAGGACGCAAGTGCCGACGGCTACTTCGAAATCACATATGACGAATATGAGGAAATCTTAAAGGAGGAGTAGTATGGAGGAGTATTTAAAATACATAGATGCCGAGCTTATTATACTCATTCCGTCACTCTATATCCTCGGAATTGGACTTAAGAATACAAAGCTCATCCCCGATAAATTTATACCGCTGACTCTCGGAGCTTTCGGAATTTTTCTCTCGTTTTTAAAGCTCGTTGCGTCAAATCCGCTCTCACCGGAGCTTATCTTTATGGCGGTGACCGAGGGAATCCTTTGCGCCGGAAGTGCTGTCTATGCAAATCAGCTCATAAAGCAAGGAAGTAAGACAGAATGACAGAAGCGATAATCGTTGCGGGGATAGGCGCTCTCGCAAGTGTTGTCTGTCAGATAATAATTTCTGTAAAGTCAAACAGCCTTACAGCGTATCGTATCGGTCAGCTTGAGGCGAAGGTGCAGAAACACAATAACTTAATCGAGCGTATGTATATAGTGGAGCAGCGTTCAAAATCCAATCAGCATAGAATTGATGAATTGGAGGAGAGGTTATGAAAATACTCCTGATAGCAGGGCACGGAAACGGAGACTCGGGCGCTACCGCCTTTGGAAGGAGTGAAGCTGAGCTCACAAGAAGCTTAGTTCCGAAAATTAAAGAGAGCCTTTCGCGCTTTAACTGTGTTTGCGACATTTTTGATATGAGTAAAAGTGCGTATAACGAGCTGGTAACGCGTGGAAATAAAATAAATTTTACGCCGTATGATTATGTTTTAGAAGTGCATTTTAACGCGTTTTCCGAAAATTCCGACGGGAAAGTTATGGGCTGTGAGGTATACGTAACGCGTGAGGAGCAGAACATTGCGGTCGAGCAGGCGATGGTAAGAAACATCGCGTCACTCGGACTTAAAAACCGCGGTGTAAAGAGAATGAACTTTACAGTTATTGCGGAAGCTCGTCGTCAGGGAGCGTCCTCGGCACTTCTCGAAACCTGCTTTATCGACGATGCAGACGATATGAAAATTTACCTTGTAAACGAAAATAAAATTGCAGATGCTGTTGCGGATGCGATAGCTGAGGGATACAGACTTAGTTTAAAGGAGGGTACTATGTTTTCCGACATTACAAATCATTGGGCGCGCGATGCAATCGAAAAGATGGCAGAGCTTGATGTAGTTGACGGTTATGCCGACGGCACCTATCGACCGGGAAATCCGCTTACTCGTGCGGAAGCTGCGGTAATGCTATCGAGATTATACGACCTTTTAAAGTGATAAGTTTCCGCTAAATTAAATATAAATTAGCGGGGGTGTTTAAAATGCTTGAAAGAATAGGCGATATACTCTGGGGTGCACCTATGTGCCTTGCGATTCTGTCAATCGGAATTTATTTTACGCTCAAGCTTAAATTCATTCAGATAAGGGGAATTATACCTGCATTTAAAACGCTTTTTAAGGCTGACGGCAAGGGAAGTATCAGCGCTGCCGCTGCTCTTTTTACCTCCCTTGCCGCAATGCTCGGAACCGGCAATATAGTCGGTGTTGCGAGCGCGGTTTCCTCAGGCGGTGCGGGCTCGCTTTTCTGGATGATAGTCTCGTCCTTTTTCGGAATGGCGATTTCCTATGTCGAGGGCTATCTCGCGGTTAAATACCGGAAAATTGAGGGGGAAGCGATTAGAGGCGGTGCATTTTTATACATCGAGCGCGCAATCGGGAAAATCCCGTCTTACTTTTTTGCACTTTGTCTTACGCTCTCCGCTCTTTTCGGCATCGGTACGATGACGCAGTCGAACAGCATATCGCTCGCATTCTGCGACCTGTATGATTTTTCGGGCAATAAAATCATAATCGCAATAGCCGTAACCTTAATTTCGGGCATTATTTTATTTGGCGGTTTAAAGAGGATATCGGATGCGAGTACGGTAATCGTTCCCGTAATGGGCAGCGTTTACATACTTGGAACACTCGCGGTAATATTTACTTTCCGCGCACGAATTCCTGAGGTAATCAATCAAATATTCTCATCGGCTTTTAATCTTAAGGCGCTCTCGGGCGGAATTTTCGGCTCTGCAGTGCGCTACGGCATCTCGCGCGGTATATTTTCAAATGAAGCGGGACTTGGAACATCTTCGGTTGCGGCGGCGGTATCACGCGTAAATTCTCCGCATGAGCAAGGGCTTTGTACGATGGTGGGAACCTTTATCGATACAACGCTTCTCTGTACTCTGACGGGTCTTGCAATCCTTGCAAGTGGTGCGGATTTAAGTCTTTCCGGTGTTGAGCTGACAAATTCCGCCTATAACGCAGGACTTCCCGTAATGGGAAAGCTCATCGTTTCGGTCTCGCTCATTTTATTCGCACTCGCCTCAATCATCGGCTGGAGCTATTACGGCGAGCAGGGAGTTTGTTATTTAGTCGGAAAAAGAGGGATTTTGCCCTATCGCGTTGTATATTTAATTGCGGTGTTTTTTGGTGCTTTCTTAACGCTTAAAACAGTATGGCAGCTTGCGGATATCTTAAACGCATTGCTCGCGATACCGAATTTAGTTGCAATTTGGGTTTTGAGAAAAATTTTTTCTCGAAAAAAAGGGAAAGTCAAATAAATGTCGTATATATAATATAGGGAGGTGAGCCGAATGGGTTCAGTAAGAGAAATGCAGGAGGATTTCGAGCGGGAGCATCTGTCGCGTTATGCTGCTCTGTCATCCGAGAGTTTAGGTCGCGAGGAGCCTGAAGAGGAATGTTCAATACGCACCTGCTACCGCCGCGATTTTGACAAAATATTGCACTCTAAGTCGTTTCGCAGACTTAAGCATAAGACGCAGGTTTTCTTATCTCCCGAGGGCGATCATTACAGAACTCGCCTTACTCATACGCTTGAGGTGTGCCAGATAGCGAGAACGATAGCCCGTGCGCTCAGACTAAACGAAGATTTAGTTGAGGCGATTGCTATGGGGCACGATTTGGGTCACACTCCGTTCGGCCATGCGGGTGAGCGAGAGCTCTCTTATCTTACCGACGGTGAGTTTACCCATAATAAGCAGAGCCTTCGCGTAGTTGAAAAAATTGAAAAGTTGAATTTAACATATGAAGTTCGCGACGGTATCCTTTGCCATTCGGGCCCGGTTGAGGCGACGACCTACGAGGGCAGAATCGTAAATATGGCGGACAGGATTGCCTATATAAACCACGATATTGACGATGCAATCCGCGCGGGAGTTATCCGTGCAGACGAGATTCCGAGTGAGCTTGCAGGTGAGCTTGGTTCATCGCACAGCGCGCGCATAAATACGCTTGTAACAGACGCAATTGAAGCTTCAACAATAAAAGGTGAAATTACAATGACACCGCGCGTGTGGGAAGCGATGGACAGTTTACGCAACTTTATGTTCAAAAACGTATATCGTATACCGTATGCTCTCGCCGAGGAGAAAAAGGTTCGCGCAATGATTTCGCAGATGTTTAAATATTACGAGAAGTATCCCGAGGAAATGCCGAACGAATACCGCGAAACCGCCTATACCGAAGGTATCGTCACCGCAGTTTGCGACTATATCGCCTGTATGACTGACAGGTACGCGGTCAAGGTTTACGAAAGTCTTTTCATTCCCGATGCGTGGGGAAAGTTATAAAATATAAAAAAGTGGGAAAAATACGGAGGAAAAAATGACATTTTCAGACCGATTTTTAGATGAGGTCCGCGCGAGAAACGACATTGTCGATGTT
>JAZPZP010000103.1:0-7911 GCA_045544695.1 Eubacteriales bacterium
GGTATGGTAGGCCAGCGTTTTGCTACCTTACTTGAAAACCATCCCTGGTTTACTGTTAAGGCAATCGCTGCTTCTTCACGCAGCGCAGGTAAAACCTATAAAGAAGCTGTTGGTGACCGTTGGGCTATGTCTACTCCGATGCCGGAAAATATGAAGGATATCGTTGTTATGGATGCAAGTGCTGATGTTGAGAAAATCGCATCAATGGTAGACTTTGTTTTCTGCGCTGTAGATATGAAAAAGGATGAGCTTCGCGAGCTTGAGGAGCGTTACGCAAAGGCTGAATGCCCTGTTGTGTCAAATAACAGTGCTCATCGTGCTACACCCGATGTTCCGATGATCATTCCTGAAATCAACGCAAATCATGCAGAGATTATTCCTGCTCAGCGCAAGCGACTTGGAACAAAGCGCGGCTTTATTGCCGTTAAGTCCAATTGCTCTCTCCAGAGCTATGTTCCGGCTCTCCATCCGCTTATGGATCTTGGCATTACAAAGGCTTTAGCTTGCACATATCAGGCAATTTCCGGCGCAGGCAAAACTTTTGAGAGATGGCCTGAAATGGTTGACAATGTTATTCCGTACATCGGTGGTGAGGAAGAAAAGTCCGAGAACGAGCCGCTCAAGATTTGGGGCACAATCGAAGGCGATAAAATCGTAAACGCTACTTCCCCGTCTATCACAGCTCAGTGCTTACGCGTTCCGGTAAGCGATGGTCATATGGCTGCAGTTTTCGCATCGTTTGACAAGAAGATTTCACTTGATGAAATCATTTCTCGTTGGGAAAACTACAAGGGTCGTCCGCAGGAGTTAAATCTCCCGACTGCTCCGAAGCAGTTCTTACACTACTTTACTGAAAATGACCGCCCGCAGACAAAGAGCGAAAGAAATTTGGAAAATGGTATGGCAGTTTCAATCGGACGTCTCCGCGAGGACAGTCAGTATGACATCAAGTTCGTCTGCCTTTCTCATAATACATTACGCGGTGCAGCTGGCGGAGCTGTTTTAGTTGCAGAGCTTCTCTGCGCTGAAGGTTATATCGACTAATTGATTTTAAGAAAGGAATGTTTTATATGAAAACTCCTGTTTTTACCGGTGCTAATGTTGCTATTGTAACCCCTTTTACAGATAATAAAGTTGATTACGAGCGTTTTGGAAAGCTTATCGACTTCCAGATTGAAGGCGGTATTGATGCAATCACTGTTTGTGGCACAACCGGTGAGTCTCCTACATTAAATCACGAAGAGCATTGCTCTGTAATCGAATATTGTGTAAAAAAAGTTGCAGGACGCGTTCCCGTTATCGCGGGTACAGGAAGCAACGATACAGCTTATGCACTCGAGCTTTCAAAGACTGCTGAAGAGCTCGGTGCGAACGGTCTCCTTATGGTAACACCATATTATAACAAAGCAACACAGCGTGGCTTAGTTAAACACTACAATTATGTGGCAGACCGTGTTAATATTCCGATTATCGTTTATAATGTACCTTCCCGTACCGGTCTTTCTATGACGGCCGACACTTATCTTGAGCTTTCAAAGCATCCTAATATTAACGGTGTAAAGGAAGCGAGCGGTAACTTCTCACTTATGGCTGAAACCATGGCAAAGTGCGGCGATAATTTCAATATGTGGTCAGGTAATGACGACCAGACTGTTCCGATGCTCGCACTTGGTGCAAAGGGTGTAATTTCTGTTTTTGCAAATGTTCTCCCGGATGTTATGTCAAAAATATGCAAGCTTTTCTTTGATGGTAAGGTAAAAGAAAGTAACGAGTTAGCTCTCAAATATTTTGATCTTATGGATCGTTTATTCATTGAGGTTAACCCAATCCCTGTAAAAGCTGCTCTTAAGCTTATGGGACTTGACAACGGCGAGCTTCGCCTTCCGCTTTGTGAAATTTCAGATGCTAATCTCGAAATTCTTAAGAAGACAATGCAGGATGCCGGAGTTAAGCTTGTGTAATTAAAGGAAGTGTACACTTATGATAAGAATTTTACTCTCCGGGTGTAACGGCAGAATGGGTCGGGCAATTACCGATATCTGTTCTAAGCGCGATGATTTAAAAATCGTTGCCGGTCTTGATATCAATACCGTAAAGCTTTCTGATTATCCGGTTTATGATGATATATCAAAGATTAATGAAGCATGCGATGTAGTGGTTGATTTTTCTAATCCTCAGCTCTTAAAATCGCTCCTCACCTACTGTGTTGACAGAAAGCTTCCAATTGTCATTTCAACAACCGGTCATTCCGAAACTCAACTTGCTGAAATAAATGCAGCTTCCAAGCAGATTGCGATTTTCCGTTCAGGAAATATGTCGCTCGGAATAAATGTGCTTTTAATGTTGGTTGAAAAAGCAGCGGCAATTCTCGGCGAAACCTTTGATGTTGAGGTAGTTGAAAAGCATCACAATCAAAAGGTCGATGCTCCGAGCGGTACAGCTCTTATGATTGCCGACCGTTTAAAAGAATCTCTCCCCTTCGATACCGAATATGTATACGATCGTCACAATGTTCGTCAGAAGCGCGAGAAAAAAGAAATCGGTCTTCACTCAATACGCGGTGGCACAATCGTTGGTGAGCATGAGGTTATCTTTGCAGGCAGAGATGAAGTAATCGAGATAAAACACTCAGCAGGCTCTCGCGAAGTCTTCGCAGCAGGTGCTGTCAAAGCAGCAGCTTTTCTCGCTGAATGTACAGCTCCCGGAATGTATAATATGGATGACTTAGTCGCTAAGTTTATTAAATAACAAAAAATAAAAACCCGAGGAACTTTAAGTTCCTCGGGTTTTGTTATGTTTTTAATTACTCAGCGTCAGCTTCCGGAACAACGATTTCGCCGTCTTCACTTGCTGAAGCAACGATTTCGTCAGCACCTTCGCGAGCTTCCGGCTCAGCAGAAACTTCCTCACCCTCGATGAGAGCGCGCATTGAGAGAGAAACCTTCTTGTTCTCTTCATCAATACCAACAATCTTAACCTGAACCTGCTGACCCTCGCTTAATACATCGCGCGGATTAGCAATTCTTGTATTGCTGATCTGTGAAATATGGATTAAGCCGTCAACACCCGGGATGATCTCAGCAAATGCACCAAACGGCATAAGCTTAACAATCTTAGCATCTGCAACAGCATCAACTGCATAAGCAGAAGTGAACTTAACCCACGGATTGTCCTCAGCCTTCTTGTAACCAAGTGAAATTTTCTTCTTTTCGGTGTCAAGTGCGATAACAAATACATCAACGATATCGCCAACCTTAAACATCTCAGACGGATGACCAATGCGTGTCCATGACATCTCAGAAACATGAACCATACCATCAACACCGCCAATGTCAACGAAAGCACCGTAGGAAGTGAGAGACTTAACAACACCCTTATATGCCTTACCTACTTCAATTTCGCTCCAGATCTTCTCAGCAGCAGCACGGCGCTCTGCGCGAAGAACACTTGCAATAGAACCAACGATTCTTCTGCGCGGTCTGTTAACCTCAGAAATCTTGAGAGAAACCTTCTTCTTCATCATTTCGTTGAGATCAGCCTCGCGCGGGAGACCTGTCTGTGATGCCGGTACGAATACGCGAACACCCTTAACAGACACCATAACGCCACCCTTGTTAACTTCGGTGACAACACCTTCTACAACGGTTTCATCCTGTCTTGCAGCCTCGATTTCATCCCAGTACTTGATAGCGTCTAAACGGCGCTTAGAAAGTGTTGCAACACCCTCTACATCGTTAACACGAACAACGAATACTTCAATCTCATCGCCAACCTTAACGATATCTTCAATCTTAGCAGTCGGGTCGTCACTGACTTCTGCAACGGGAATGAAACCAGCGTGCTTGGTACCGAGGTCTACGCTGACTTCGGTCGGCGTAATACCGGTAACTATACCTGTAACCTTATCTCCTGTATTTAAAGTTTTGAGAGATGCCTCTAACATTTCCTCGAAGGACATACCCTCAGCATTGTTGATTTCGTTTGTGATCTGTTCACTCATCTTGTTTTCTACCTCCTTAATTATCCAATCGGGAGTTGAAGCTCCTGCAGTAATTCCGATATTGGAATATCCGGCAAGATCATCAATGTCAAGCTCGTTTAAGTCCTCAATGTGAAACACTTTCTGACACCCGTTATGACAGATGTTCACAAGACCTTTTGTATTTGAGCTTGTCTTATCCCCGATTACTATCATAGCATCAGACTCATTAGCCAGCGAAGCTGCCTCATTCTGTCTTTTACTAGTAGCAAAACATATTGTATCAAATATTTTGCAATTTGTACATTGTTTTTTTAAAATTTTAATACAATTTTCCCAGAAATTTCTTTCAATCGTAGTTTGAGCTACGACAGAAATCTTTAAATTACTAAAATTTTCATTCTGCAAAATATAATCATTTATGTCTTTTTCACTCTCAAAAACAATGGCATTTTGACAATGTCCTGCAATTCCGCAAACTTCCGGGTGCGTTTTGTTTCCAATAACAACTACTTGTCTACCCTCTTCTTCGTTATTTTTTACAATTTTATGAATTTTTTCGACATAAGGGCAAGTTGCATCGACAAAAGAGATTTTTTTCTCATTCAGTTTATCTATAACACTTTCAGATACCCCATGAGAGCGAATGACAGCTGTCGCACCTTCCGGTATTTCATCAACAGAAGCAACACAATCGACACCGAGATTTTTCAAATGCTCAACAACATGCGTGTTATGGATAATCGGACCTAATGTGACAGCGTTAACACCTTTTTTGCCAAGCTCTTCCGCAAGTTCAACGGCGCGGCGAACACCAAAGCAAAATCCTGCTGATGCAGCTTTTGTTACTTTGTGCATTTAGCCTCTTCCTCCAATACGCAAATTGCTTCAAATGCTTCTGTTGCAATTCTACGATAATTTTCCGAATTGCTTCCCTCACGGCGCTCAGGCATAATTGGTCTACCTATTGACACAACCGTTTTATGAAACATTCTTTGCTCACTTGATAAGTAGATAGGAACGATCGGAACATTTGCGCGCATCGCAATCATTGCAACGCCGGTTTTAACCTCACTTGCCTCCATACGACCGCCTTTCATACGCGTTCCCTCCGGAAAAATAAGAAGCTTACCGCCGTTTTTTAAAACGCTTATACTTGTGCGTATGGTAGCAAGATCAGCTGCGTCACGATCAACAGGAAAAGCTCCTACCGCGCGAAAAAAAGCACCTAAAATTTTATTCTTAAAAATTTCTTTTTTTGCCATAAAATTAAGCTTGTGCTTCGGAGTTATTCCTACTGCAATCAAAACCGGATCAAGCATACTCGTGTGGTTAGCGCAAAGCATAGCTGCACCTTCCGGCATATTCTCGCGACCGGTTACCTTTATCCTGTAAAGCAACGTAAAAATCGGATATAAAATTGTAACCAGAATTCTATATAACATTTACTTAATCCTCTCTTTGACTATTGTTCTGAGTAAATCAACACTTTGCTCCAGAGTATTGCCGGTTGTGTCGACAAAAATCGCATCATCCGCTTGTTTAAGCGGTGCAACAGGACGGTTAGAGTCATTGAAATCTCGTTCCTTGATGTCTTTGTGAACCGTCTCAAAGTCAACTTTTTGTCCTTTTGCCTGAAGTTCAAGAAAGCGACGGCGCGCTCTGTCTTCACTTGAAGCAGTAAGGAAAATTTTAATTTCCGCATCAGGTAAAACAACTGTACCTATATCTCTGCCATCCATAATAACATTGTGCTTTTCAGCATAATCGCGCTGAGTCTGCAATAAAAATGCTCGAACCGAAGGATGAGCAGAAACCTTAGATGCATAAGATGAAATAATATGCTCACGAATAGCGCTTGTTACATCCTCACCATTTAAAAACATACACTGAAGGCCGTTGTTATACATTAACTCAATGCTAATTTCAGGAAGTAAAGCAGCAACTTCGGTTTCACAATCGGGATCAACACCCGAGCGATGTGTATAGAGGCCTACCGTGCGATAAATTGCCCCGGTATCGACATATAAAAAACCAAGTTCCTTAGCCAGTAATTTTGCAATAGTGCTCTTTCCTGCACCCGACGGACCATCAATGGCAACAGCAATTTTTCCCATTCTTTATCCCTCCTGATCATTTTCGCACATTGCAATAGCTGCAACATAAGCTGTAGACCACGCAATCTGCAAATTAAATCCGCCCGTGTAAGCATCAGTATCGATAACCTCACCGGCAAAATATAAATTTTTCATTTTTTTAGACATCATAGTTTTCGGGTCAATCTCAGAAACGCAAACTCCGCCCGATGTTATAACCGCCTCACTTACAGGGCGAGTTGATGAGACTTCGATTGAAAATGCCTTGAGAGTCTCTACAAGGCGCGCACGTGCCTTTTTGTCGATAGAATGAACCTTTGTATCTCCCGAAATTCCAGCTTTATTTAAGACCGGTAGAACCATTTTAGCCGGAAGCAATCCTCTGAGGGCATTTATTATATCCTGATTCTTGCGTTCATCAAAGTCACGCAATATGCGTGCATTAAGCTTTTCCGCGTCAAGAGCGGGCTTTAAATCAATTTTTAATGTATATTTATTCTTTTCCATATCACGCATATGAGCACTTGCCGACAATACAAGTGGACCCGATACACCGAAATGAGTGAAAAGCATTTCACCGAGTTCGGAAAAAATGCACTTCCCTTTTTGGTTGTATGCAGAAAGTGTTACATTTTTAAGTGTTAACCCCTGCATGCTTGAACACACTTCTTTCTCGGCGACAAGCGGAACGAGCGACGCGCGCGGCTTTATAATTTTGTGGCCTGCACGCTCTGCAAATATGTACCCGTCACCTGTCGAGCCAGTAAGTGGATATGAAATTCCACCGGTCGCAACCAAAACTGCATCAGCAAAAAGTTCACCCTTCTGTGTTAAAACTCCGATTGCTTTTTCCTCTTTGCAGATGATTTCCGAAACAGTCTCACAAACAACCTTAACATTTAGGCTTTTCATTTCGCTTATAAGGGCTTCAATAATTTCCTGCGCCTGATCAGATACGGGAAAAACACGGTTTCCTCGTTCTGTTTTTAGCTTGACACCAAGATCTTCAAAAAAACTCATTGTGTCCTGTGAAGAAAAACGCGAAAAAGCACCATATAAAAATCTTGGATTTTGCGGAACATTTAAAAGCAAAGTTTCCCTGTCGCAGTTATTGGTAAGATTACATCTCCCCTTACCTGTTATAGCAAGCTTTTTACCGAGTTTTTGATTTTTTTCTATTAAAGTTACATTTAAACCTTTTCGCGCCGCAACGATTGCCGCAAACATTCCTGCAGCACCGCCGCCTACTATTATAATTTTCTTATTCATTTTCAAACTTCTCGTAAACATCGTATTCCTCCCAGATTTGCTCAAGCTTATGGAAGGTATCTGAAACTTCATTTTCTTTCTTCAGACTTGTTGCAACAATAAGGGCATTTATCAAACTGAGCGGTGCAACAAGAGAATCAACAAAAGAAATCATATTTCCGTGTGCAACAAGCTTATGCGTTGCATATTTATTGAGTGGTGACCTGATACTGTCGGTAATCGATATAACTCCGGCACCTTGCGCCGAAGCATATTGCATAGCATTTACCGTACGCTTGGAATATCGCGGGAAGCTTATACCAATTAACACATCGTCACTTGAAATACGCAGAATTTGCTCAAATATTTCACTGGTGCTTGTCGTTTCGACAACAAAAACATTTGGGAAAATGAAGTCGGATCGTAGCCATGTCGTTCTGTGAGCCAAGGAGTTGACTATAAAGCTTGTCTTCCTAAGACCGCTTGGCCTCCGACTTATACCAATTAACACATCGTCACTTGAAATACGCAGAATTTGCTCAAATATTTCACTGGTGCTTGTCGTTTCGACAACAAAAACATTTGGGA
>JAZPZP010000104.1:0-19576 GCA_045544695.1 Eubacteriales bacterium
CTTTGTTCTCATCGCTGTAAATGTTGAGGCAATGCTTCAGGAAATTGAATCACAGAACGAAATTTTAGCGTATGTTGACGAAAGTTTGCCCGATGATGAGGAAGTCGGAGGCCAAGCGGGTCTTAGGAAGACAAGCTTTATAGTCAACTCCTTGGCTCACAGAACGACATGGCTACGATCCGACTTCTTTGTTCTCATCGCTGTAAATGTTGAGGCAATGCTTCAGGAAATTGAATCACAGAACGAAATTTTAGCGTATGTTGACGAAAGTTTGCCCGATGATGAGGCGGCTGATTTAGAGGATGCAATAAGATCTGCAAACTCGGGAATTTTCGAAGTCAGATATACGACAAAAGAAGAGGCTCTTGAAAGCTTCAGAGAAGAACTCGGAGATGACAGCAGCTTACTTGACGGACTCGAAGGTGACAATCCGCTCCGAAACCGATATGCGGTAAAAATTCGCGATTTAAGTAAAACACAAGAGGTTGCTGATGCTCTGAAAAAAGTTGACGGTATTGCCGAAATTTCAGCAAGAAGCGATGTTTCGGATAAAATCGTCCAAATTCGAAGTCTTGCGACACTTGCATGTGTTATTATAATTGTTGTACTCCTTGCTGTAGCACTCTTCATTATTTCAAATACGGTTAATCTTACATTATTTAATCGTCGTGATGAAATTGCGATTATGAAGATGGTTGGTGCAAATGACAGCTTTGTACGCAGCCCGTTTATGATTGAAGGGTTGATTCTCGGAGTTATTGGTGCTTTTATAGCGCTAATCCTTCTCTGGGCATTGTACACATATCTATTAAACACATCTCTTGAAAGCTTCTCACTCTTTAAGCTCATTGCATTCAAGGATGTATTTTGGCAGATTTTTGCCTCATTTGTAGGAATAGGAGCAGTTGTCGGTTGTATCGGCAGCGGAATTACAATTCGTAAGTTCTTGAAAGTATAATGGAGGGAACAGGCTATGCAGAATAATGTCAGAAAGATTTTCATAAGCGTTATTGCAATAGTTTTGGTATTACTGCTTGTTATTCCGCTCGTTATGGAGATTTTTGTTCTCGCGGGCGGTGCGGCAAGTTCTGTTTCATCGCTCAATGAGCGCCTTTCTCAGCTTGATAAAGAAAAGGCTCAGATACAGTCGGAGCTTAATAAGGTTCGTTCTCAGAAAAAATCTGCAACCGCTGAAAAAGAAGCGATAGATAAAAAAATCAGCGTTACCGCCAGAGAAATAGCCACAATTGATGAGCTTATAAACCAACTCAATGTAGAAAACGCTCAGTATCAGAAAGAGCTTGAGGCAGCGCAAAAGCAGGAGAGCGAAACATACGATCTCTTCAAGCAGCGTATCCGAGCTATGGAAGAGCATGGCACGGTTTCGTACCTCACAGTAATTTTATCGGCTGACAGTTTTTCAAGTATGCTTTCTCGTGCCGAGATTATAGGTAATGTTATGGACTATGACCGCGGCATTATGAGTGACTTAAAGGAGCAACAGGCGACAATCTCAAAGAAACAGGAAGAGATTGCGGCAAGTAAAAAGGCTCAGGAGCAGGCAAAAGTTCAGCTCGCGGCAAGAAAAAAGGAACTCAGCGCTCAGGAAGCAGAAGCGACTACAATATTAAAAAACCTTACTACAGAAGAAAAGGCATATCAGAAAGCCTTTAACGAAGCGGAAGCAGCTCAGAATGCAGCTAAGGCTGAAATTAAAAGAATTTTGGCAGCTCAGAACGGTGGCAAAAGCGGTTCAAGCAAGTATGTTGGAGGAGACCTTACCTGGCCGGTACCGGGTAAATATACAATCACTTCTCCGTACGGCACTCGTAAGGACCCGATAACACGCAAAACGAGTAAGCATACCGGCATTGACATTGCGGCAGGAACCGGTGTTCCGATTGTTGCGGCAAACTCAGGTACAGTAATCGTTTCAGGTTGGTCATCCAAGGGCTATGGTAACTATATAGTTATTGACCACGGTGGCGGAAGAAGTACACTTTATGCACATCAGAGCAGACTTGCTGTTAAAAAGGGTGCTTATGTCACTAAGGGACAAACTATAGGATATGTTGGCTCTACAGGATATTCAACAGGACCGCATCTTCACTTTGAGGTGCTTATAAACGGGGACGATGTAAACCCGATGAACTACTTTAAGAAGGGATAACCCGTATGAAGAAAAGATATGTGACCACAACTCTCGCGCTTATGCTATTAAGTGCTACGGTTACTTTTGGTATAACATTTTTCAGTATGCAGAAGATAACCGGCGCGCAGGTAGAGGCATTTAACAAGAGAAATGCTCAGTATGCGCGTATAGCAGAGGTTCAGTCAAACATAGAAAACCTTTTTGTAAATGAATATGATGAATCTCAAATGATTGACGGCGCGCTTACCGGTATGGTTGCGTATTTGGGAGACCGATGGTCGCACTATATGAATGAAGAAGAATTCGCTGAATATACCACATCTCTTTCGGGTAATATGGTTGGTATCGGAGTCACCGTTGTTGAAGATACCGAAATCGGAGGAATTCACATAGTTGAGGTTTACGAAAACTCACCTGCGGAGAAAGCAGGACTTTTACCGGGCGATGTTGTTGTTGCGGTAAATGATGAAATGGTATCGGCTATCGGCTATGAAATTGCGGTTGATAATGTAAGAGGAACCGAAGGCACTACTGTTCGCCTTCAGGTCTACCGCAAGAGCGATAATCAGACGCATACATTAAGCGCAACTCGTGAGCAATTCCAGATTGAAAATGTCAAAGGAGAGATAATTGACGGTATCGGTTATGTCAAAGTTCGCGGCTTTGATATGGGAATGAGCAATCAGTTTATCACGACCGTTCGCAATTTACAGGCAGATGGAGTACGTGGCTTTGTTTTTGATTTGAGAAACAATCCGGGCGGCGCAATGACTGAGCTTGTTGCCTCCCTTGATATTTTACTTCCGGAGGGTACGATAATTACATCCAAGGATAAATCCGGTGTTGTTGAAGAATACAAGTCTGATGCCAAGGAAATCAACCTCCCGATGGCGGTACTCGTAAACGAAGGCAGCTACAGTGCGGCGGAATTTTTTGCAGCATCACTTCAGGAGTATGGCAAAGCTACGATCGTAGGTACACCGACAACAGGTAAGGGCTGCGCTCAGCGCCCGATTAAATTGGAGCACGGTGGAGGCTTGCTTCTTTCGATCAGCAAGTACTATACGGCTCATGGCAAGAGCCTTGAGGACACAAAGGGCATCAAACCCGATATAGAGGTTAAGCTTACCGATGAGCAGGCAATGAATTTCTATACATTGTCAAAGAGCGATGACCCGCAGCTTCAGGCGGCACTTGAAAAAGTTAAAGAACAGGCGAAATAAAAATATCACCCCATAAAAATGGGGTGATATTTTACGGATGTCATTCGCATATAATGTCACAGTCGGAGGCGATGACTGTGGTTGGAATTATTGCGTTTGATGAAAGCATCCGCAAAATGAAGACTGAAATAAAAAATATATACAAAAAGAAATTTTTGTGTGTAACGATACCGAAAGACACACCGCGTAATTTGCGTCGCGCTGGGAAAAAGTTGCGTGGGTTGCGAGTTGTAATTCCGGACGAATGTGATGTAGAAAAGTTTAAAAGATATGGTATTTGCACGGTTTCAAGCGAGGATTTTTATTATAGATTATCGTTTAATCTGTATCTGGCAGCACTTGAGAAATTCAAGATTTCCCCGATGGAAGTTTCGCTTTTAATTTGCTCAACCCGTTTTGGAGAAGAGGACTTTGAAATTTTATCTGATTTTGTAAGCAATGCAAGGCATCTTTCGCTTAACGCGGTAAACTCCAAAGAGTTTGCGGAATATTTTCTTGAAAACTACGGTGTAGCGGTCAGCGAAGATACATTCAATGCAAATGTTATATTAAATATGTATGAAAAAAACTTTTCCCTACATATTATAAATAACGGTTTTAAGTATACATTGCGGAATGCAACTATATCACTTGGCGGAGAAGATATCTATCCGGCACATATTAAAGGAATAACTACCGTATTGTTGCAGTCGGGGATTATTTCACCTGCTGATATTAAAATTGCATCCATTGAGTGCGATAAAAATTTTCTTGACATACAGTAACCTATTAACTATAATATTGTGTATTGACAAATTAAAGTTTGGGTTTTCAAAACTTTTTAATAAATTTTAATTTTAAGGAGAAGGTTATGAAAAAGGTATTTAAAGTTTCAAAAGAGCGCTTAAAAGAGCTTCAGGATGAGCTTGAGTATTTAAAAACCGTTCGTGAGCGCGAGGTCGCAGACCAGATTAAAGAAGCTCGTTCATTCGGAGATTTATCCGAGAACAGCGAGTATGATGAGGCAAAGAACGAGCAGGGTAAGCTCTACTCACGCATTGCTGAGGTAGAGAATATCCTCGCAAATTATGAGATTATCGAAGAGTCAAGCAGCAAGAACACCGTTCAGGCAGGCTCAAAGGTAAAAGTTCTTGATTTATCGGATAATTCCGAGGAAGTTTACCAGATTGTAGGCTCACAGGAAGCAGATCCGTATCAGAACAGAATTTCAGACGAGTCCCCGTTTGGCAAGGCTCTTTACGGTGCAAAGCTTGGTGACACCGTTACCGTTGACGCACCGATGGGAGCAATGGAGTATAAGATTTTAGAGATTATGTAACCGGCACAGGAGGAATAGCAGATGTCCGAGGAAGTAAAGGCAGTAGTTGAAACTACGGAAGATTTAAACGAAATATTAAAGATTCGCCGCGAGAAGTTTGCGAATTTAGTAGCTGATGGCAGAAACCCTTTTGAGGTTGTAAAATATAACCAGACCCATCATACAAAAGAGATTTTAGACAACTTCGATGAACTTGAAAACAGCGAGGTAAGTCTTGCCGGTCGTATGATGAGCCGCCGCGATATGGGTAAGGCATTTTTCTGCGATCTGCAGGATCGTGACGGAAAAATTCAGCTCTATGTACGTATCAATGATATCGGCGAAGAAGAATTTGCTCACTTTAAGAAATACGATATCGGTGACATCGTAGGTGTTACAGGTACCGTTTTCCGCACACGCCGTGGTGAGATTTCAATTCATTGTACAAAGGTTGACTTGTTATCAAAGTCATTAAAGCCGCTTCCTGAGAAGTACCACGGTCTTCGTGACCAGGATGTTCGCTATCGCCAGCGCTATGTTGATTTAATTATGAACACCGATGTTAAGGACACTTTCATCAAGCGTTCAAAGATTATAAGCAGTATCCGCAGATACCTTGATGCACAGGGCTTTTTGGAGGTTGAAACTCCGATGCTCGTTGCAAATGCAGGTGGTGCGGCAGCTCGTCCGTTTGAGACTCATTTTAACGCATTGAACGAAGACTTCAAGCTCCGTATTTCACTTGAGCTTTACTTAAAGCGTCTTATGGTCGGTGGTCTTGAGCGTGTTTATGAAATCGGTCGTGTTTTCAGAAATGAAGGACTCGATACACGCCACAATCCTGAGTTTACTCTTATGGAGCTTTATCAGGCATATACCGATTACCATGGTATGATGGACTTAACTGAGAACTTATACCGCCATGTTGCCGAAGAAGTACTTGGCACTACAAAGATTTGCTATAACGGTGTTGAAATGGATCTCGGAAAGCCGTTTGAACGCATTACAATGGTTGATGCAGTTAAGAAATATGCAGGCGTTGACTTTGATAAGGTAAAAACCTTGGAAGAGGCTCAGGCACTTGCAAAAGAGCATCATGTTGAGTTTGAGAAGCATCATAAGAAGGGTGATATTTTAGCTCTCTTCTTTGAAGAATTTGCTGAGAAGCATCTCATTCAGCCGACATTTGTTATGGACCATCCGATTGAAATTTCTCCGCTCACTAAGAAGAAACCGGAAAATCCGGAATATACCGAGCGTTTCGAGTTCTTTATGAACGGTTGGGAAATGGCAAATGCTTATTCTGAGCTCAATGACCCGATCGACCAGCGTGAGCGCTTTAAGGCTCAGGAAGAGCTCTTAGCTCAGGGTGATGATGAAGCTAACACAACCGATGAAGACTTCTTAAATGCACTTGAACACGGTATGCCGCCGACAGGTGGTATCGGATTCGGTATTGACAGAATGTGTATGTTACTTACCGATTCATCCGCTATCCGTGACGTATTACTTTTCCCGACAATGAAGTCTGAGAAGTAGAAAGAAGGTTTTTGCTATGAAGAAGCTTGGAAAAATTAAAAAAAGCCTTTATAGCATATACAAGGCAGCAAAGAGTGTTTCAAAGAACAAGTGGGATTTTGTCGCCATTACAGCAGACTTGTTATACTCTAAATTGCGCTTTCACGCAACCACAGAAGAATATCTTAAGTATAGATTTTACAACTTAAGAAACAGATATCGCAAAAACTTTCTGCTAAGATATCATCAAAGCATCAGCTACAAGCGAGTTAATGACTGCTGGCTGACAGTTGATAAATATCGTTTTTTCCTTAAACTTAAGGAAGTTTTTGAACGCGAGATGATTCTTGCGCCCGACTGCGGGGAGAAAGCTTTTCTGGATTTCGTAAAAAAACATAGCAGAGTTGTTGTAAAGCCCTACATGGGTTCTTGCGGCAGAGGTATTTATGTTGTAAACTACGAAGATGATGAGCAGGTTCTTCGCGCATTCCGCGATATAAACGAGAAAGTGGTTTGCGAAGAATTTATACATCAGCACAGTGCATTGAATGTGTTGAACCCGTTTTCATTAAACACACTCAGAGTTGTTTCTGTAAGACACAGCGAAGAGGATATAGAGATTGTTTCTGCTACACTGAAAACAAGTGCACAATCAGCATCGATTGTAGACAATCTCAGTGATAGCGGAATTGTAGCAGAGATAGATATTGAGACCGGAATCGTTTCTTCTTTTGGATTTGACAGTAGTTGCAAGCGATATACTAATCATCCTGTTACCAAAACTCAATTTATCGGCTTCAATATTCCTGATTGGGACAAGGTCCTTGATTTGGTAAAAAAAGCACATAGTCGACTTGAGAGTAATCCGGTAGTAGGCTTTGATATTGCCGTAACTGAGAGTGGAGTTGACATTGTTGAGGGAAACAGTGCACCGGGCCCTAATATTATGCAGATAATGACTCGTGCGCCCAAGGGTGAAAAAAATCTTGAAATTCTTAACGATAAAAAAAGACAGGTATATGAGATACCGAAACTATAGTATGAGTTTTATACATAAGTGATTATAAGAAAGGGTATGGCTATGAAGGCAAACGATAATCAAAGCTTATTTGAGGTTTTTAAACCCGGCGTACTTGATGGTTATACCTTTGGGCAAAAGCTTGTCTATTGGTTTAAAAATGTTTATTGGTATCATTTTAAAAAGCAAACACTTTGGGGTATTGTTGCGCTTGTTTTAATTGCAATGTTTATAGGCGATGTCTTTTTTAAGGTTCAGGGCGATTTGAAATATATAATATGCGCTGATGTCAGTTTAAGCTACGAGCAACAGGATGGTGTTAACGCATATATTAAAGAATTTATTTCAGATTTTAACGGCGATGAAAAAATCGTTTCGGAATACCAGGTACTTGAAACGGTTGATGCTGAAAAGGGAGATCAGATGGCAATTGCCGCTGAGGATAAGCTTGCTTTAAGCTTTGCTGAGGATGATATTCTTCTGTATATTTTAGATGGCAAGCATATGGAAGCTTATGCTACCCAAGGAGCTTTTGAGAAGCTCGGAAATTTAGGTATTGAATCAGATGCGACATATTGCATTGAGATTACCGATTGCAAGCTTTTTAAGGAGCTTGGTATTCCTACACCGACCGACGGATGGTATATCGGAGCTAAGGTTTTAAGCGATACATACCGCGCAGAGGATGAGGAGATTTTAAAGAAATACGAAGTGATTTCAGAGATATTAAAGGACTTCGCAGAACAGTAAATTTTACAGGACTGTCTTGTACAAGTAAAATGTATAAGACAGTCTTTTAAAAATTTCCTATTGCGTTTTGAATTACCGTGTAATATTATTTATATGTGTAGTTTAGGGACGCTTTTGCAAAAGGAGAAGAAAAATGAGCGAAAGAGTACTATGTCCGGTATGCGGAAAACATACTTTTACAGAAGATAATGAATTATGTCCGGTATGCAATTGGTGTCATTGGTTTTATCAAGAAGAATACCCAGATGAAAAAAATATGGATAATATTATGAGCCTCAATGAAGCCAGAGAAGCATATAAAAACGGTGAAGAGATTTATTAAGAATATATAATTAAAAACATAAAGGAATTTAGCTATGATTTGCGGACATATTACAAGCAGAGCTAATCGTCTTGTAAAAGAAATGCGCGCTCTTGCGACAAAACGCCGTGAGCGTTATGCTCTTCGTGCGTTTATATGCGATGGCATTAAATTACTTAACGAGGCGATTGCAAGCGGAGTAAAAATTAAATATATTTTTGCCGAGGAGGGTATCGAGCTTGAACACAATGTAGTGGAAAAGTTCGATGTTTATACCGCACCGCGTGAACTTATGGAATATATTTCAACTGTTGAAACCACACAAGGTGTTATTTTCTGCTGTGAAATGCCCGAAATGGGTTCTGTTAACGGAAATCAGGTAATTATGCTCGACCATCTTCAGGACACGGGGAATTTAGGCACGATTTTGCGTACCGCCGATGCATTCGGGATTTCCTGTGTTGTGATGGACGGATGCGCCGACCCGTATAATCCTAAAACCGTGCGTGCCGCAATGGGCTCGCTTTTCAGAGTTCCGATGTGTTCTTGCGAAATTAAGGATGCAATTGATGAACTTCACGCTAAAAATATTAAAACCTATGCCGCAACTCTGTCGGATGATGCAGTGGAAATCGGCAGAATTTCTTTAAATAATACCGCGATTGTTATTGGCAATGAGGGGAACGGTGTATCCTTTGAAGTTCAAAAAATGTGCGACGGCAATGTGATTTTGCCGATGAGTGGTAATGCTGAATCGCTGAATGCTTCCGTTGCAGCAGGAATTGTTATGTGGGAGATGCAGAAATGTCGGATATAAAATATTGGCTGTGGCTACATACCAGAGTTAACTTAACTCCACATAAGATAAGACTCCTTCTTAAATTTTTCAAAAATCCCGAGGGGATTTATCTCGCAACTCGTAGTGATTACGATGCGTTAGGTGAATTCTCACCGCAGAATATTGAATCTCTGTGCGACAAATCTTTAATTAAGGTTGAACGCATTATTGAATATTGTTTGAATAATGATATTTCCATAATAAGCCGTGAGGATAAAAATTATCCCAAAAGACTATATGAAATTTATCACGCACCGCTCGTTCTTTTTGTGAAAGGAACGCTACCCGATATAGACGATGAAATTGCGGTTTCTTTCGTGGGTACGCGTGAATGCTCGGCATACGGAATAGTTGCAACCGAGAAAATTGCAAGTGAGTTTGCGTTAAGCGGCGGACTTGTAATATCCGGTATGGCGCTCGGCATAGATGCAGCGGCGCATAAAGCTGCACTTCGCGCGGGAGCGAAAACGGTTGCTGTACTCGGCTGCGGCGTAGATGTCTGCTATCCGAGAAAACATAAAAAGCTTATGGAAGAAATTATCGATAACGGCGCGGTTATATCCGAGTTTATTCCGGGAACACCGCCGGACGGATATAATTTCCCGATAAGAAACAGAATAATAAGTGGTCTGTCTCTCGGTGTTGTTGTCGCCGAAGCGCCGGCTCGCTCGGGCGCACTCATTACCGCAACTTATGCAGAAGAGCAGGGGCGCGATGTTTTTGCAATTCCGGGTGACATAACAAATCCGTTAAGTTGTGGAACAAACAGACTTATTGCCGACGGGGCAAAGCTTGTTGCTTCTGCTGAGGATATTCTTTGTGAATACAGGCAGAGCTTTGCACACCGTATAAAGAGTATGGATGAAAAAGAAAACAGCATAGAGTTAAAGGAGAGCCGTGAACTTGAAGAACTACTCTCAGGCTGTGCCGATGAAACTCAGCGCGCGATTCTTTCCGCAATCGGAAACGAGACGCGTCATATAGATGAAATAGTAGCTAAAAGCAATTTGAGCGCAAAAGATGTTCTTTCTATGCTCACTTTCTTTGAAATTTCGGGAATAGTTGAGCAGAGCAGCGGCAAGTATTTTAAAATAATATTGTAGACTTAGTCGGAATATGGAGGAAAAGTATGGCAAATCTTGTTATTGTTGAGTCGCCTGCAAAGGCAAAAACAATAGGCAAATACTTAGGAAGCAAGTACAAAGTTAAAGCCTCAATGGGTCACCTTCGTGACCTTCCGAAGAGTACCTTGGGTGTTGATATTGAGAATAACTTTGAACCTAAATATATTGCGATTAAGGGCAAGGGTGAGCTTATAAGTGAGCTTCGTCGCCTTGCAAAAGCCAGCGATACAGTATATCTCGCGACTGACCCTGATCGCGAGGGTGAGGCTATTTCCTGGCATTTAAAAGAGCTTCTTAATTTAGATGATGCAAACACAAAGCGCGTTACTTTTAACGAAATTACCAAGAAGGTCGTTAATGAAAGTATTAAGAATCCGCGCGATATTGATATAAACTTAGTTGACGCTCAGCAGGCGCGTCGCGTTCTTGACAGAATCGTGGGATATAAGCTTTCTCCGCTTCTCTGGAAGAAAATCCGTCGTGGTTTGTCCGCTGGTCGTGTGCAGTCCGTTGCAACGCGTTTGGTATGTGACCGCGAAGCTGAAATTTTAGCCTTCGTTCCGAGAGAGTATTGGTCACTTGATGTTGAGCTTAACAGGATTGCTCCGAATTGCGGCACCGTTATTGCCCATCTTTATGGTGACAAGAACGGAAAGATTGAACCTGCAAACGAGGCTGAAACCAATGCTATTATATCTGCTATTGAAAAGGCAGACTTTACCGTTTCCAATATTAAGCACGGTAAGAAGCAGAAAACTCCGTATCCGCCGTTCATTACCTCAAGCTTACAGCAGGAGGCTTCAAGAAAGCTTAACATGACTCCGCGTCGTACAATGACAATTGCCCAGCAGCTATACGAAGGTGTTGAGATTGCAGGCTCGGGTATGACAGGTCTTATCACATATATGAGAACCGACTCGCTCCGTTTAAGCACTGAGGCGCTTATGTCCGTTCGTGAATTTATTAAGGGAAAATACGGCGATAACTTCTGCCCGAAATCATTCCGCGTTTATAAGACAAAGGGGAATGCTCAGGACGCGCACGAAGCTATCCGCCCGACCGATGTAAATTTAGAGCCGGATAAGATTAAAGATAGTCTTACAAATGAGCAGTATAAGCTTTATAAGATGATCTGGTCGCGTTTTGTTGCGTGCCAGATGGAAAACGCTGTTTACGACACGATTTCAATTGATATTGATGCAGCGGGATATATTTTCAGAGCTACAAGCTCATCAGTCAGCTTCCCGGGATTTTCGGCAATATATGAGGTTGCCCGTGATGAGGATGAAGAGAATTCAATTCCTGATTTAAAGGAAAACGAGAAGCTCGATTTAAACAAAATGCTTCCGAATCAGCATTTTACTCAGCCTCCGTCAAGATATACAGAGGCGAGCCTTATCCGCGCTATGGAGGAAAAGGGTGTTGGTCGTCCAAGTACCTATGCGCCGACGATTTCGACGATTTTAGACCGTGAATATGTTGCTAAAGAAAATAAGAACTTAAAGCCGACCCCGCTTGGTGAAGTGGTAAACGGCCTTATGGTTGAAAAATTCGAGGATATAATCAATATAGAATTTACCGCCGATATGGAAGCGCGCCTTGATGAAATCGAACACGGAACGATTGCGTGGAAGGATGTCATCGGTGATTTCTACGCAGGATTTGACAAGAGCCTCACAAAGGCTGAGGAAGACCTTAAGGAAACCCGTCTTAAAGTTCCGGAAGAGGAGACCGATGTTGTCTGCGAGCTTTGCGGCAGAAAGATGGTTGTAAAGAGCGGTCGCTTCGGCAAGTTCCTTGCGTGCCCGGGTTATCCGGAGTGCAAGAACACAAAGCCGATTGTCGAGGAAACTCCGGGTGTTTGCCCGCAGTGCGGTGGTAAGATACTCAAGAAGAAGTCCAAAAACGGCTACACTTATTACGGATGTGAGAAGTTCCCGACTTGTACATTTATGACCTGGGATGTTCCGCAGAAGGATAAGTGTGAGGTTTGCGGCCATACGCTTTACAAGCGTGCAACACGCGGCGCTAAAAAGACCTTCTGTGCAAATCCGGAATGTGAGAGATACGTTCCGCAGGAGCCAAAGGAGAAGAAGGAAACAAAGGCTAAGAAGACCACCAAGAAAAAGGTGACCAAATGATAAGCGTAAAAGTTATCGGAGCGGGACTTGCGGGCTGCGAAGCAGCTTGGCAGTTAGCTGAAAGAGGCATTAAGGTTGCGCTCTGTGAAATGAAGCCTGAGAAGAAAACTCCGGCGCATCACAGTGATAATTTTGCTGAGCTTGTTTGCTCAAATTCGCTCAGAAGCGATGCGCTTGAAAATGCAGTTGGGCTTTTAAAAGAAGAGCTTCGCAGTTTAAAATCCATTATAATGGAGGCGGCAGATGCAACCCGTGTTGCCGCAGGTGGAGCGCTTGCGGTTGACAGAGAAAGCTTTTCCGGCTACATTACCGAAAAAATTAAAAATCACCCGAATATTGAGGTTGTTTACGGCGAGGTTGAGAAACTTGATTTAAATGTTCCGACGATTGTTGCATCCGGTCCGCTTACATCTGATGCACTTGCAAAGGAAATTCACTCGATTTTAGGTGAAGAGTATTTAAGCTTTTTCGATGCGGCAGCACCTATCGTTTCGTTTGACAGTATTGATATGGAGAGCGCTTATTTTAAATCGCGCTATGACAAGGGTACTGCTGACTACATAAATGCTCCAATGAGCGAAGAGGAATACAACCTTTTCTGGAATGAGCTTTGCAATGCTGAGGAAGCGCCCGTTCACGGTTTTGAGGATAAAAAGGTTTTCGAGGGCTGTATGCCGGTTGAGGTTATGGCTCGCCGAGGACACGATACGCTTCTGTTCGGACCACTCAAGCCGGTAGGACTTGAAGACCCGAAAACAGGACTTGAGCCGTATGCAGTTGTCCAGCTAAGACGCGATAATGCAGCGGGAACGCTCTACAATTTAGTAGGATTTCAGACGCATCTTAAGTTCCCCGAGCAGAAGAGAGTTTTTTCTCTTATTCCGGCGCTTCGTGATGCGGAATTTGTACGTTATGGCGTGATGCACAGAAATACTTATTTGAATGCACCGAAGGCACTCAACTCTGATTTCTCCTGCAAGAGCATTGAAAATTTATATTTCGCGGGGCAGATGACGGGTGTCGAAGGGTATGTGGAATCAACTGCATCGGGCTTTGTTGCAGGAATTTCTCTTGCGAGAAAGCTGCTTGGTAAAGAAAAATTCACTTTCCCGATTGAGACAGCTATCGGCGCGCTTGGAAATTATATAAGCACTGCAGATGCAGAGCATTTCCAGCCGATGAATATAAACTTTGGTTTACTTCCGCCGCTCGGATATCGTGTTAAAGGTAAACGATTTAAAAATGCTGAGCTTTCAAAGCGCTCACTTGAGCGTATTAAAGAGATAGAGGAGTTATAGGGGTATGAAGATTATTATAGATGCTATGGGTGGTGACAACGCACCGGGTGAAATCGTTGCAGGCTCGCTTGCGGCGGCTGAAAAATTCGGCGTTGAAATTTTACTCGTCGGCAAAGAGAGTGAAATTAGACCGCTTGTTCCGGAAAAGGCTAAAGGCATTTCAATTTTGAATGCAGATGATGTCATAACAATGGAAGACGATCCGATGTCTGTCGTTAAGGTTAAAAAGGAGTCGTCAATGGCGGTTGCAATGCGCGCTCTGCGTGACGGCGAGGGTGATGCGCTCGTTTCTGCAGGAAACTCGGGTGCAATTCTCGCGGGCGGAACTATGATCGTAAAGCGTATTCGCGGAATCCGCCGTGCGGCTTTTTCTCCCGTTATGCCGACTGCTAAAAGCAATACTCTTTTAATTGACAGCGGAGCTAATTCCGAATGTACTCCCGAATATCTCCAACAGTTCGGACTGATGGGCTCTCTTTATATGCAGGCGGTTGAGGGAGTTGAAAATCCCAGAGTTGGTCTTTTAAACAACGGCAGTGAAGAGTGCAAGGGCACGCAGTTACATAAGGATGCATATCAGCTTCTCAACGCAGCTCCGATAAACTTTGTCGGAAACATTGAGGGCAGAGAGGTTTCCGAGGGTAATGTTGACGTTATTGTTGCCGATGGCTTTAGCGGTAATATTATGCTTAAGACCTATGAAGGTGTTGGAATGTTCTTTGCCGCTCAGCTTAAGACAATGTTTAAGAAGAACTTAATTACTAAGATTGCAGCCCTTCTTCTCTCTGACGGAATTAAGAATCTTAAGAAGAAAATGGATTATAATGAGGTTGGCGGTGCGCCACTTCTCGGTATTTCAAAGCCGATTATTAAGGCACATGGCTCATCAAAAGCAAAAGCTATAACCAGTGCAATCGGTCAGGCGGTTTCTTATGTAAATCGCGGCGTAATCGAGAAAATAACAAGTAGCATTAAAGGTGAGGAAGAATAATGATTCTTGCACATTTAAAACCATTACTCGCGGAGCTTTTTGGCGTATCTGAGGATGAAATCGTGCGCGAGTGCGATTTTGTGGAGGATTTAGGTGCGGATTCACTTGATATTGTCGAGCTTCTTATGATTGTTGAAGAGGAGTTTGATTTTAAGAATTTAGATAAAATTGACTTGACACCGTATCATACCGTTGGTGACTTAGTTGATTTTATTGAGAGAGGTGGAAAAGTATGAAAAAGCTTTGCGATATAATCGGGTATGATTTTAAAAATCAGGATTTACTTAAAACTGCGCTCACACACAGTTCATATGCGAACGAAGCTAAGACTAAGCGTATTTCCGACAACGAGCGTCTTGAATTTCTGGGCGACTCGGTTTTGGGACTTGTCACAACAACTTATCTTTACAATAAATACCCTGATGTTATGGAGGGTGAGCTTACCAAGAAAAGAGCAAGTCTTGTTTGCGAAACTTCTCTCTGTAAGTGTGCACGCAAAATAAGTTTGGGTGAGTTTTTGCTTCTTGGCAGAGGTGAAGAGAGCGGCGGAGGACGCGATCGCGATTCAATCTTAGCTGATGCGTTTGAGGCACTTATCGGTGCGCTATATTTAGATGCAGGTGAAGAGGTCGCACGCAACTTCGTTCATAAATTCGTGCTCAGTGACGGAAAGGGCGAATGCAGCGATTATAAGACAACGCTACAGGAAATAGTGCAAAAGAATCACGGTGAGATTTTATCCTATCGTTTACTCAGCGCAGACGGACCTGATCACCACAAGAGCTTCCGCGTTGAGGTGCTGTTAAACAGCAACGTAATCGGTCGCGGCGAGGGTCACAGTAAAAAGGAAGCGGAGCAAATGGCTGCGCGTGAAGCATTGGAGCTGATGGGACTTTGAGTTATTCCGTAATTCCGGTTTTCATTCCGCACGCAGGCTGTCCGAATGACTGCGTGTTCTGTAATCAAAAGCGTATTGCGGGTACCGTTAAAGCGCCGGAGCCGAGTGAGGTTTCGGCGCTTCTTTGTGATGCCTTTAAAAAGACACAGGATGCGGAAATCGCTTTTTATGGTGGAAGCTTTACCGCGCTGCCACGAGATGAGCAGGAGGCATACTTGAAAGTCGCTTCTGAATTTAACCCGCGAGCGATCAGACTATCAACACGTCCGGATGCAATTGATGAAGATATCCTTACTTTGCTTAAAAAATATGGAGTAAAAACAATTGAGCTTGGCGCTCAGTCTATGGACGACACGGTACTTTTAAAAACAAACAGAGGCCACACGGCAAAGAGCGTTGCGGATGCATCCGGAATGATAAAAGCTAAAGGATTTGAGCTTATTCTCCAGATGATGATAGGACTTCCGGGCGATAGCAAGGCGTCGGCGATTGAGACTGCGAATAAAATTGCATCACTTAAACCGAATGGCGTCAGGATTTATCCGACAGTTGTCGTGCGAGATACCGCGCTTTGCGACATGTGGCAGAAAGGCGAATACAAAGCGCTCAGTGTTGAAGAAGCGGTGGACATCTGCACCTGCCTTTGCGATATTTTTGATAAAGAGAGTATTCCGATTATTCGTATGGGGCTCAATCCAACCGAGGATTTAAGCGGCGGTGATGCACTCGCGGGTGCATACCATCCTGCATTCGGTCAGCTGGTTGATGCGAAAATTATGTTCAATAAAATAAAAAAGGCCCTCGGAAAAGTAAATGGCAACGAACTCGTGATTTATGCAAATCCGCGAGATATATCAAATGTCGCAGGACACAAGGGGGAGAATAAAAAAAGGCTTATACAAGAGTTTAATATAAGTAAAATATCGATAATAGCTGACGAAACCCTTGCAAAAGGCGAAATAAGAATTGGCAAATAAATGTATATTTTTACTATTTTGCCATAAAAATAAGAAAAATGACTTTTTATTATTGACGAGCGTGAAAATTTCTGTTATAATTGTTAGCGTGTCATTGTGTCATAGTGGAGAAGAACGCGTATTTTCGCACTGATACAGTCAAAAAATGGAGGTTTTCATATGTTAACCGTGCTTGCTTCTGCCGATAAGGTTATCGGTATCAAGCAAACAAAAAAAGCTATAAATTCAAAACTTGCCAAGAAGGTTTTTGTATCACTCAATGCCGATCCGGCAATCAGAGATGAGATTACATTCCTTGCAAAAAGCGCAGATGTCGAGGTTGTAGAAGTTGCTACTATGGACGAGCTTGGCCGTGCATCTGGAATTTCAGTCGGTGCTGCCTGCGCTGCAATAGTTTGATTTTCTTGGGTAAAATCCCATTAGAAAATATAAATTTTTAAGGAAAGGAGATTGATTATGCCTACAGTAAACCAGTTGGTACGTAAAGGTAGAGAGGTTGTTGCTTATAAGTCAACTGCTCCGGCACTTCAGAAGGGCTTTAACTCCCTCAAGAAGAAAGAGACTGACTTAAGCTCACCGCAGAAGCGCGGCGTTTGCACAGCAGTTCGTACTGCTACACCGAAGAAGCCGAACTCAGCTCTTCGTAAAATCGCTCGTGTACGCTTAACCAACGGTACCGAGGTTTCTGCTTACATCCCGGGCATTGGTCACAACCTGCAGGAGCATAGCGTTGTTATGATCCGCGGCGGTCGTGTTAAGGACTTACCTGGTGTTCGTTACCACATTATTCGCGGTACACTTGATACACAGGGTGTTAACAACCGTATGCAGGGCCGTTCAAAGTACGGCGCTAAGAAGCCAAAGGCTGGTAAGTAAGCCGAAAAAGTTTTAATTTGGACTTTTCCGCGCATAGTTGCAAGGCAAAAGTCGATGCCTTGCCGGCGTTTATATTTATATATAAACCTCTCGGCAGGCACAAACCGAAAGCCGCCTACGGCACTGTCAGTCTTAAATGACTCAGGACGGTTTTTCGGAGTACCTATGAAATCATTACCTATATGAAGGAGGGAAGAGACGTGCCAAGAAGAGGAAATGTCCCGAAGAGGGAAGTATTACCGGATCCGCTTTACAATTCAAAGCTGGTCACAAAGCTTATCAACAGCATCATGTTAGACGGTAAGAAGGGTGTTGCCCAGAAGATCGTTTACGGTGCATTTGATATTGTTAAGGAGAAGACCGATAAGGAACCGCTCGAAGCATTCACAGCAGCAATGGAAAACATTATGCCGGTGCTCGAGGTTAAGGCTCGCCGTGTTGGTGGTGCTACCTACCAGGTTCCGATGGAAGTTCGTCCGGAAAGAAGACAGACTTTAGGTCTCCGTTGGATCACCGCGTATTCACGTGCGCGCAGTGAGAAGACTATGGCTGAGCGTTTAGCAGGTGAGATCATTGATGCAATCAATGGTGTCGGTAGCTCAGTTAAGAAGCGTGAGGATACTCACAAGATGGCTGAGGCAAACAAGGCGTTTGCTCATTTCCGCTGGTAATTTGTGGAAATCTTTGCCATTTAATTTATACTGTTTAGGCTAACAGGTTTTTGCAATTACCAAAGAAAGGAGATGCCAATATGCCAAGAAAATTTCCGCTTGAATTAACAAGAAACATAGGAATTATGGCGCATATCGATGCTGGTAAGACCACCACAACCGAGCGTATCTTATACTACACCGGTCGTAACTACAAGATCGGTGAGACTCATGACGGTACCGCTACAATGGACTGGATGGCTCAGGAGCAGGAGCGTGGTATCACCATCACTTCAGCTGCTACCACCTGTGAGTGGAAGGGTCACCGCATCAATATCATCGACACCCCGGGTCACGTTGACTTTACTATCGAGGTTGAGCGTTCACTTCGAGTTCTCGACGGTAGTGTTACAGTTTTCTGTGCTAAGGGCGGTGTTGAGCCGCAGTCTGAGACCGTATGGCGTCAGGCTGATAAATATCATGTTCCGCGGATGGCTTACGTTAATAAGATGGATATCATGAGTGCTGACTTCTACAATGTTGTCGGCATGATGCGTGACCGCTTAAAATGTAATGCTGTTCCGATTCAGCTCCCGATCGGTGCTGAAGAAACCTTTAAGGGTATTATCGACCTTATCACTATGAAGGCCGAAGTTTATTACGATGACCTCGGTAAGGATGTTCGCGAGGAGGAAATTCCTGAGGATATGCGTGAGCTTGCTGACAAGTATCACGCTGAACTTATCGATGCTGTCGCTGAGCTTGATGACGAGCTTATGATGAAGTATTTAGAGGGCGAAGAGCTCACAGTTGATGAGATCAAGACAGCTCTCCGTAAGGGTACTATCGATGTTAAGATCATCCCGGTTCTTTGCGGTACTTCATACCGTAACAAGGGTGTTCAGATGTTACTCGATGCAGTTGTTCAGTATATGCCTGCTCCGACCGACATCAAGGACATTGCTGGTATCAACCCGGATACAGGCGAGGAGGATTCCCGTCCGTCATCCGATGATGCACCGTTTGCTGCGCTTGCATTTAAGATTGCTACTGACCCGTATGTTGGTAAGCTTTGCTTCTTCCGCGTATACTCAGGTACTCTCAATGCAGGTTCAAGCGTATTAAACTCTGTTAAGAGAAACCGCGAGCGTATCGGTCGTATTCTTCAGATGCACGCTAACCACCGTGAGGACATTGAAATCGTATACTCAGGTGATATCGCTGCTGCAGTTGGTCTTAAGAATACAACAACAGGTGACACTCTCTGTGATGAGAAGGCACCGATTATCTTAGAGTCAATGGAGTTCCCGGAGCCGGTTATCCGCGTTGCTATCGAACCGAAGACCAAAGCTGGTCAGGAGAAAATGGGTATCGCACTTGCAAAGCTTGCTGAAGAGGATCCGACCTTCAGAACTTACACTGACGATGAAACCGGTCAGACCATTATCGCAGGTATGGGTGAGCTCCACCTCGAGATCATCGTCGACAGGCTCCTGCGCGAATTCAAGGTAGAAGCGAACGTCG
>JAZPZP010000105.1:0-5728 GCA_045544695.1 Eubacteriales bacterium
TCCTTGGCCCACAGAACGACGTGGCTACGATCGGACTTCCCGCAAATGCGCTTATAGAAAAATTATCTGCCCTTGTCGGAAGTGAAATAACAACACTTGGTTCATATCTCTTAGCAATTAAAAAGAGGTTTGCGGAATTCAAAGCGGTCGGTTGCGTATTCTCCGACCACGCTCTTGACAACGGCTTTACTTATGTCGAGGATGACGGCAAGAATGATGCGCGTTTCTCAGATTTGCTTTCAGGCAAAGAGCTGTCTTCTGATGACAAAATCGCTCTTTCCTCATATATTCTTAAGAATATTTCTATGCTCTATGCTGAGTTTAATTTCACCGTCCAGCTCCACATAGGCGCTCAGCGTTACACAAGTACTCGCCTTCGCACTTTAGCCGGTCCGGCAGGTGGATATGCCGCAGTTGGAAGTGTGGTTGATTTAAAATCGCTTGTAAGCTTCCTCGATGCAGTTGAAAAGGGTGAGTTCGGTCTCCCGAAGGTAATACTGTTTACCTTAAATCCCGCTGACAATGCTGTTATGGCAACGCTTTCAGGCTCCTATTCAAAGGACGGCGTTGAAGCGGTCGTCACGCAAGGTCCCGCTTGGTGGTGGTGCGACCACTACGAGGGCATTAGCAAAATGCTTGATACATTCTGCACTCACAGTGTGCTCTCAACCTTTATCGGTATGACTACCGACTCACGCTCTCCGCTCTCATTTGTGCGCCACGATTATTTCAGACGCGTACTCTGCGAGTGGATTGCCGAAATGGTAAGCAAGGACAGGCTTCCGAATGATATGAAACTTCTTTCGGACACTGTCTTTAATATGTGCTACGGAAATGCAAAACGAGTTTTAGGAGGTTTTTAATATGCATTTTAATGATCGCGATGAAATTATCGAATTAACCCCGCTCTGGAAGGGCGAACGCTTCCCGGACGGCAGACCGAAGGTTCCGGATAAATATCTCGATGCTCTTCAGAAAATGACTCTCGAAGAGGTGTGGAAGCCGATCTACATTTTAGGCTATGAAAACCAGTTCGTCGGTGGCGGTGAAGCGCCGCTCAAGGTTTTACACGACGATGGAAGAAAGCTCATCGGTCGCGCTGTAACCTGTGCGTATTGCCCGACAAGACCTGACCTTCACGAGGTTATGTTTGCTCGCGGTGCTGCCGAGGGCAGAGCCGGAAACTACAATCAGTGGGTTGTTGATACGCTCGTTGAGCGCGATGTTGTTGTAGTTGATATGTATGACAAGATTTACAAAGGAACATTCCTCGGTGGTAACTTAACAACCGCTATCAAGACCCGCACAAAAAACGGCGGTGCTGTCGTTTGGGGCGGTATCCGCGATGTTGAGCAGATGAAGGCAGTTCCCGACGTTCAGGTATATTATCGCGGAATTGACCCGACACCTATCCGTGAGTTTGTTATGAAGAGCTTTAACTCGGTAACAAACTTCGGTGGCGCTGTTTGTCTTCCGGGCGATGTCGTATTTGGCGCAGGCGGCGGTGTTTTATTCATTCCGAGCCACCTTGTTGCAGATGTTGTTGAAGGCGCTGCAAAGACCCACGTTAAAGACGATTTTGGCTTTGAAATGATTTCGCAGAACAAGTTTACCACCGCACAGATTGACAGAAACACATGGACGGTTGAGATGCTCGATATGCTTATGGAATGGATTAAGACCGACCCACGCGGCGAGCAGTATCGCGATCTCGACTGGTCTAAGGAATACGATGCAGCAATCAACGGTGACCCGAACGATACACAGACTGCTCTGTAGGAGGTAAATTATGAGTACATATTTAAAAGATAAAGTTGCGGTTATAACTGGAGCCGGAGGAACAATCTGCTCTGCAGTTGCAATCGACCTTGCAAAGTGCGGCGTTAAGCTCGCGCTCGTTGGCAGAACGGTTGAAAAGCTTGAAAAAACCGCTGAGAAAATCCGCGAAGTCGGCGGCGAGTGTTTTCTTTTCGCTTGCGATGTTTGCGATGAAGAGAAGTTAGATGAGCTCGTTGAGAAGGTTTATGCTACTTACGGCAAGTGTGACTTCTTAGTTAACGGTGCAGGCGGAAATCAGGTTGCCGCTATGCCTACAATTACTCAGTTTGATGAGCGCGAACTCGACGGAACCCTTCCCGAGGGAACTCGCGGATTCTATGATATTGATATGAAGAGCTTTGAGAGTGTTATTAAAATTAACACAATGGGCTCAGTTCTCCCGATTCGCGCATTTGCAAAGCGTATGGCAAAAGATGGCGGCGGATCTGTAATTAACTTTGCTTCAATGAATAGCTACTGCCCACTCACCCGTTGCTTTGCTTACGCAATGAGTAAGGCTGCAGTTGTCAATATGACTCAGTCACTCGCTGCATACTTTGCACCGGCAGGCATTCGAATCAATGCAATTGCTCCGGGATTTATCGTAAACGAGCGCAGTAAGACCTATCTCGGCACTGTTGAAGAAGGTTTAACTCCGCGTGGCGAGCAGGTTATCGGCCACACTCCGACCAAGCGCTTCGGCCAGGCTCAGGATATTTGCGGATGCGTTCGCTTCTTGCTTGACGAAACCGCATCGTCCTTCGTTACCGGTACAACCGTTCCGGTCGATGGCGGTTTCCTTACCTTAAGCGGTGTATAGGAGGTAGAATATGCTTCTTACCGATTATTTCAGATATCCTAAAGACGCAACCTGGGATATTGCAAAGCAGAGTGGTGTTAACCACGGCGTTATCCGTCTTCCCGAGACCGGAGATTTTGACTTAACCGATAAATCCCATTGGCAGACGGTTTATGACGACTTTATGGCATTTGGCTTAAAGCCGGTCATCATCGAGCCGATGCCGAACGAACTCCACGACCACATAAAAGCAGGCGATGAGAAAAGAGATAAGTGCATTGAAAAGGTAATTAAAATGTTCCCGATTATGGACGCACTTGACATCCGCGGAATCTGCTTTAACTGGATGGCGCATATCGGCTGGCTTCGCACCTCAAATGATATAATTGAGCGCGGAGGCGCCAAGGTTACAGGCTTTAGCATTGATGACTTTAAGCCGATTGAAACAAAAATTACAAAGGAAGAGCTTTGGGCAAACTACGAGTACTTTATTAAGGCGGTAATGCCCTATGCTGAAAAGCATAACATAAACTTAGCGCTCCATCCCGATGATCCGCCACGCGATCTCGGCGGAGTTGCGCGAATTATGACGAGTGCTGATAACATTGACCGTGCAATTAACGGAATAGTTTCGAGCAAGAACTTAGGTATTACAATGTGCCAGGCGACTTATCACATTATGGGCGAGGATTTAAATGAAGTCATTCCACGCTTTAAGGATAAGATTATGTTCGTGCATTTCAGAAATACTCTCGGCACAATTGATAAATACCGCGAAACCTTCCACGATAACGGCGCTATTGATATGGCACGTGTTATGCAGTTGTATCACGACTGCGGAATTGACGTTCCCGTACGCGTTGACCATGTTCCGACGATGGTTGGCGAAGATATGAAGCATCAGGGCTATGACGCTATCGGAAGATATTTCGCAATCGGCTACTTAAAGGGAATTTTAGACTCGTTAAAATAAAAGGAGTGCTATACTATGATTAAAATTTTCTCTGATAAGAAAGAAAAAGATTTAAAGAATTTCTGGGGCCACATCGTTTTCCATCCGACAAATGCGATTGAAGACGACTGGGGCAAGTTGTATCTCGACAAAATTGCCGAGGATAAGGCGGCTAAGACAATTCGTATCTATTCAATGTTTGAAGAGAGTGTCACACTCGACGAAAACGGCGAAATCCAGTACGACTGGTCAATGAATGACTATCGCATTGACTACTTACTTTCAAAGGGTTTTGACTTATTTATCGCATATGCTTTCATTCCGTCATGGCTCGCAGCAGACCAGGATCCGGATCCTGAGCGCGGTCTCTATTCATACCGCTATAAGGACACCTTGATGATCCGCTCAAAGCCGTTTGACTATTCAAAATGGGAAGAAATTTGCCGCGTTTATACACAGCATCTTATCGACCGCTACGGCGTCGAGCAGGTTTCAAAATGGAGAATCCACTGCTACAACGAGCCGGATTGGTACCATTTCTTTGACAAGCCGGCGCCTGATAATTACACTCGCGCTATGGAATACTGCAAGCTTTATAAGGCATTTGTTAATGGTGTTACATCGGTTTGTGATAAGCTCACCATAGGCGGTCCTGCACTTGCTGAGTCGCCGAAAAACTTTGAATTCTTCGAATTCTTCTTAAATTGGATTAAGGAAACAGGCACACGCCTTGACTTTATAAGCTTCCATTCATACGGCACCTTCCCCGAGCTTATCGAGGACGGCACAAAGCCGATTGACTCACGCGGCGCTATGTTTGACACAATGACGGTTGCTCGCATTGCTAAAATGTGCGGTTTTGGCGATTTACCGCTCGTATGTGATGAGTGGGGCGCAATTACCGAGGGATATCTTGATATGTCCCGAATTCCGGAGATGGTATTCCGTGAGGACGAGCAGTACGCGGCATATTTTGTAAGAATGTTAACTCACTTTGACGAGTTAAATCTCCCGTACGACCAGATGATGCTCTGTCTTTCAGGTCAGCACGACTTAAAGGGCGACTTCTTAGGTAACCGCAACTTCTTCTCACAGCACTTCTATCCGAAGCCAATATTCAATGCATTTGTTCTTTCAAATAAGGTTGGCGACGAGAAGCTTCACTTCTACTGTGACCTTGCTGATGAGCTTGTTTCAGTTATGCCGTCAAGACACAAGGAAGACGGCCATATGTCAGTTCTTATGTGCTACGCGGACGACGGCTTTAAGCTTAAGCTTCCGACTCGTGATTTTGAAGTTAACTTCGCAAATCTTGATAAGAAGTACAAGGTCGTTAAATATGTAATTGATAAAGTAAATGCAAACGCATACACAAAGTTCTTAGAGCTTGGCGAGCCGCAGAATGCAACTGAGGAGCAGCAGCAGGCTATCCGCGATGCGGGTGCTCTCAAAGCTGAGGAAATCGGAACAGTTTCACCCGAAAACTCAGTTGTAACCGTTGAGATGGCAAACAATGCCGTTGTTTTACTCGAACTCTTCCCGGCATAAAAACAGCAATAAAAAAAGAACCTGACCAATTGGTCAGGTTCTTTTTGTTTATTTAGTTGTTACCAAAGTAGTCGTCACGGTATGCCTTAACAGAGTTGTACATGTTTACCATTGAAGCATATACTGTCTGCTCAAGAGCACCGAAGCCTGTCTCGGCGTCCTTACGAGTATTTGCAAGGTCGTATGCATTTCTTACATCAAGTGTACCATAGTGGTAACCGTCTGCATCCTTTACATAGAACATTACATATGCGTTGCTGTTAAGCTGATATGTATATACCTTATTGTAAAGTGCTGAGATGTATGTTCCATCGATGTATGCATCGCCGTTTAAGCTACTGAATACATATGCATCCTCGTTAGCTCTTAATACGTCAGCGGTCATGCTATCGATTGCACCTTCGGTATCGTAGTATACGATTGCACCATACTCTTCAAGTCCATTGTAATCAATCGGCTTTGTAGTGTTGGTCGGTACTACTACGAATGCATTGAACTTTAAGCCCCACGGCTCGGTCAATACGATCTGTACTGATCTTGCCATCTTGTAGCTTGCTACTGTCTCTGCCTCGAATGCACCATGCTCTGCTACATATTCTGAGAGCTTCGGT
>JAZPZP010000106.1:0-9355 GCA_045544695.1 Eubacteriales bacterium
GAGAGTTTTATTTTATAATGTAACTATAAAATAATAAGGTAGGTTCTTTACTATGCGTAATTTTATTAAGCCGTTCCTTGATTTAGTTGACGATAATTGGCTGAGTCAGCACATTTTAAATTTATATCGCATTGAACGCAAGCAAACCTTCCCTGCTTACGAGAAGGCGGCAAAATATGTTTATAATCTTTTAAAATCCGAAGGGTTTAAAAGTGAATATTTAGAATTTCCGGCAGATGGTAAAACGACATATCAGGATAAATGTATGCCGATCGGTTGGGATGTTTCAAAAATGAAGCTTACCCTTTTAACAAATGTCCCCGGCATTTTAGACCCGGTTATTTCCGACTATGAGCTTGAACCGTTAATGGCCGTTAAAGGTTCGGTTTCAACACCGCCCGATGGTATTAAAACGATAATCAGAACGGAAAACCAGATGAAAGCCGGTGAAGATGTCCGCGGCTGCCTCGTTCTTTTAAATCAGTGTAACCGCCCGAGAAAAGAAGTAATGAAGTATCTCCTCGACTGCGGTGCAATCGGCTGGGTTTCTGACTTTTTAGAGGACCCGAATACAAACCCCGATTCTGTCGCGTGGATAAACGCAGCAACTGAGAACAACTCTTGGCACATCCAGGCAGAAGACCGCGATTTTATCGGCTTCCAGATAACTCCACGCACAGGCTACCATCTGCGCGCTGCGTGCGACCGCACAACGGTAAGTGTTAAAATCGAATCCGACGCAAAAAGGTACGAAAGCGTTCTTCCTGCAGTGACCGCACTTCTCCCCGGTGAAGATAAGCGCGAAATATGGATTGTAAGCCATCTCTACGAGCCGCTTATCGACGATAACTCAAACGGTGTTATTGGCTCAATCGGAATACTCAAAGCTCTGCACGAAAGTGGTGCAAAGCTTAAATACAGTGTGCGCGTTGTGTTTGCATCCGAAATGTACGGATACGCCGCAGTCGCTGAACACTTTGGTGGTGACTTATCAGACCGTGTTATTGGTGCTATCAATACCGACGGTACGGTTTCTACCTTTGGTGAGAAATTACCGAAGCGTTTCCGCTCCTATGAAGCGCCGGATTATCCAGGATTTGCAGGAAACATCCTTCTTCGACTGGTTGACAAACAGTTCAAAGAAGAATACCCTGAAATGGTTGTACACGAATACGACCACCAGCTTGGCGACGACTGCTTCTTAAGCGATAAATCAATTGGCGCAAATATGGTTTGGCTATATTGCGAAAACAAGGGCTTCCATCACAACTCAACCCAGAAGGAAGAAATGTTTGATTTAGGCATTACAAAATGCCACTTGTCATATCATTTCTCCTGGATTTACGCTATGGCAACACTCACCGAAGAGGAAGTGCGTGAGCTTCTCCCGTTTGCTGTTTCGCGTGCTAATAAAAATCTTGAAGATGCCGCAAAAATTGATGTTCGCAGCGGCACTGACGAAAAGGCTCGTCTTGAATTTTTATATAACCGCGAGTGCGAAAAGATAAAAAACTTATCTCTTTGGGGCAGTGAACGCGATATTTCAAAGGTCATTCCCAAGATTAAAATGCCTGAAAGCTCCGCTAATTTCTGCGATGTTGAAGACAAGTGGTATAATTATGCCGATAACTTCACTTTCACCCGCAAAGGTAGAGGCTTCCCTCACGATTTGGTTAAGCTCCCGTATAACAAGCGCCATAATATGCCGGGTACTATTTTATACAATAAAATTTCCGACATATACTCGCGTATTGACGGTAAGCTCACTCTCCGCGAGCTTATCGACATCGTTGAATATGACCGTGGTATTATCTTTAAGGATTCTGAGCTCAAATCATACATAAGCACCTTAACTATGCTCTCCGACGCAGGATATCTCGATATGGTTGAGAAAAATCCGTTAACATCCGATGATTTAGCTCGTGCTATAAAAGAGCTTGGCATAAACGAGGGCGACACCGTTTTAGTTCACTCCGCCCCCTCCTCTATCGGATATTTAAAGGATAGCCCAAACTCTATAATTGAGGCACTAAGAAAGGCTATCGGAGAAGATGGAACATTTTTAGCTCCGGCTTTCGCAAGATGTTATGTTTCTTTCCCGGGTACTCTTACAAAGTATCTCGGTTCTCTTCCATACGACAAACGCGAAAACGGCGAGTATCGCGACAAGAGTATCTGGACAGGCTCACTCCCAAAAGCTATGCTTAAGGAGCCTGATTCTTTCCGCTCTAATCACCCTACCCACGAATGGGTTGCAATCGGCAAAGACGCTAAGGAATTAACTTCAGGGCACGGATTTTTTGATTCTCCGACGGGAGCTACCTCTCCGCTTCCTAAGGTGCTAAAAAAAGGCGGAAGCATCCTTTTTATCGGCTCTTGTCGCGGCTCAAATACTTTTCTTCACTATATTGAGGAAATAACAGAGGCGCCTTTCCTTGAGCCGCTCGCCTTTAGCTATATGACCGAAAGCGGACAGCTTCGCCTCGGCTATATTGAAAACCATCTTCCGGGTCATCGTAATTTCTACAACGGCTTTGACAATGAATTCTACGATAAAGCATTTGCAAAAGGGCTTAAAATTCACAAAGTTCCGTTCGGCAACGAATATCTCTGTCGTATAGATATGCGCGAGTTCTATGAAATTGCGATGGAAATATTCAAAGAAGACCGTTGCGCAACGCTGTGCAAAGACCCGGATTGCTTATATTGCAGGCAGTATCGAAAATAACTGTTGCATTTTCAAAAAATAAGGTATATAATAATCTCAATTTAATAAACACAGGGGAGCTCGATATGTCGGGCTGAGAGGAAGTATAAAACTTCGACCCTTTACCTGATGCGGATAATGCCGCCGTAGGAAGTTATAACTTGCTTTTAACGGATAGTCCAAATCAGGACTATCCGTTTTCTTATTTGCGAAAGGAGTTAAATTATGAGAAATTACGCAACACAGATGGATGCGGCAAAACGCGGAATTATTACCGATGAAATGCGTGCCGTCGCGCACGATGAACATCGCACGCCCGAGGAAATTTGTTCTCTCGTCGCGCAAGGTAAGATTGCAATATGCGCCAATAAATTGCACACCTGCATAAAACCTTGCGGTGTGGGAAGTATGCTAAAGACAAAAATCAATGTAAACTTAGGCGTATCACGCGACTGCAAGGACTATAATATTGAAATGGAAAAGGTGCTTGCAGCGGTTAATATGGGCGCTGATGCTATTATGGATTTATCCTCCCACGGTGATACTCAACCCTTCCGCCAAAAGCTTACCGCTGAGTGTCCCGCAATGATTGGAACAGTCCCCGTTTACGACAGTGTTATTCACTATAAGCGCGACCTTGAAACGCTTACGGCACGGGATTTTATTGATGTTGTTCGCCTGCACGCGCAGGATGGTGTTGACTTTGTAACGCTCCACTGTGGAATTACCAGAAAAACAATTGAGCAAATTAAATCAGAAGGTCGCAAAATGAACATTGTCTCGCGTGGCGGCTCGCTCGTTTTTGCCTGGATGAGTATGACGGGTGAAGAAAATCCGTTTTATGAGTATTTCGATGAAATACTCGATATCTGCCGCGAGTATGATGTTACAATTTCTCTCGGTGATGCGTGTCGACCGGGCTGTCTGCACGATGCAAGCGATATTTGTCAGATTGATGAATTAGTTCGTTTGGGAGAGCTTACCCGCCGCGCTTGGGCAAAAGATGTTCAGGTTATGATTGAAGGTCCGGGCCATATGCCGCTTGACCAGATTGAAGCTAATATGAAGCTGCAGCAGACAATCTGTATGGGTGCGCCGTTTTATGTTCTCGGCCCGATTGTGACAGATATCGCTCCGGGTTATGACCACATTACCTCTGCAATTGGCGGCGCAATCGCTGCAGCCTCTGGTGCCGCATTTCTCTGCTATGTAACGCCTGCTGAGCATCTTGCACTTCCGAATTTAGATGATGTTAAACAAGGTGTTATGGCATCAAAAATTGCCGCCCACGCAGCCGACATCGCAAAGAAAATCCCTCACGCGCGTGATAAAGACGATGCTATGGCAGATGCAAGGAGAACCTTTGACTGGGGCAGACAGTGGGAGCTCTCCCTCGACCCCGAAACCGCAAAAAGAATTCGCGAGGAAAGAAGCCCTGAAATCGAAGAGAGCTGTTCAATGTGTGGTAAATTCTGCGCCGTTCGCAGTATGAATAAGGCGCTCCGCGGAGAACACATAGATATTTTATAAAACTCTTGCAATCGCATCAAAATTGGTTTATACTATTTATTAAAGGACGTGTTATAAAATGAATACAAAAACAAAAAAGATTGTAATTGCATCGCTTCTCGCAGCACTAACCTGTGTTGCAACAATGCTTATAAAAATCCCCTCTCCGCTTAAAGGATATATAAATTTAGGCGACTGCGTTGTTCTGCTCTCAGGCTGGCTTCTCTCACCACTCTATGGTTTTTTATCCGCAGGTATAGGTTCTGCACTCGCAGACATTTTTGCAGGATATGTTGCGTATGCTCCCGCTACATTTGTTATAAAAGGAGTTATGGCTCTCATCGCCTTTTATTTATTTAAATATTTTAAATCGCGCGTTGCAAGTGGTGCGATAGCTGAAGTTTTTATGGTGCTTGGCTACTTTGTCTTCGAAGGCTTTTTATACGGTTTTGCACCATCGGTCGTAAACATTCTTCCAAACGCCGTTCAAGGTGTTGCAGGACTTATATTGGGAATTATACTCCTGAAAGTATTTGAAAAGAATAACATTTTAAAATAACCGCTTATAGCGGTTATTTTTTTGCCGCCAAATCATATAATATACTGCATTTTAAATAAAGGAGGCATTTTATGCCGAGTGTATATTTAAGCCCGAGCACGCAGGAATTTAACGAATATGTAAATGGTGGTACCGAAGAAGAATACGCAAACTTAATCGTTGACTATATGCTCCCCTATCTTCGTGCGAGCGGAATTACATACGATCGCAACACGCCAGAAATGACTGCGGCATCGTCAATTCGCGCATCAAATGCAGGAAATTATGACTTACACCTTGCAATTCATTCAAACGCGGCAGGCCCAGGTTCTGAAGGCGAGGTACGCGGTGCTATCGCTTTTTATTACCCGACGAGTGTCAATGGTCAGCGCGCCGCTGAAATCATCGCAAATAATTTCAAAATGATTTATCCTGACCCATCCCTCGTTTCCGCCCGTCCTACAACTACTCTCGGTGAGGTTTCTCGCACACGTGCGCCCTCCGTCCTTTTCGAGGTCGCATATCACGACAATCTGCAGGATGCAACGTGGATTAAGAATAATCTGCGCGACATAGCGCGAAACATTTCCCTCTCTCTTGCCGATTACTTTGATGTTCCGTTTGTGACGCCCGAAGACGACAGAATAGGCATCGTTACCGCGAGCTCTCTCAATATCCGCGCCCGTCCGACAATTACAGCGCCTATTCTGCTAAACGTACCGCGTGGCACACAGCTTGATATAGAAGGGGCGTCAGGCGGCTGGTACACGGTTGAATACGAGGATATAACAGGCTTTGCCTCCGCCGAGTTTATTGAAATTCAGTAACAGAATTTTTACTTTCGCATAAAATGTTAGTAGACAAACTTTTGTGGAGGTAGGGTTTATGCAAAATGATTTTGACAAGCTGATTGATTCTTTTATGCAAAGCGGTAATGGTAAAAACCTAAACGCGTTGAAAAGCATTTTATCAACAGATAAAAATCGAGAGATTCTCTCTTCAGTTATAGGCAATGGAGATGAACTTAAAAAGGCTGTAATTGATGCCAAAGCAGGTAATACAAATAGCGCTAAAGCGTTGCTCGCTACTCTTGCCGCTACTCCCGGTGGCGCTGAACTCATCAGTAAGATTGTTATGACTCTCGAGGGGAAAAGCAATGGATAAAATGCAGGAAATTTTAAATTCCCCCGAGGCTATGGACAAAGTTCTTTCCCTCGCACAAAGTATTATGGGTAATTCTCCCGCGCCTGAAGAGAAAAACGATTTAATGTCAACTCTTGGAAACATTGACCCGAAGGTAATACAGACGGTAAGCTCGGTAATCAGCGAATATAACAGCACTGATGATCGTCGTTTTCAGCTTCTTAATGCTCTGCGTCCATATATGCGTTCGGGAGAGGATTCACATATTGATAAAGCTATGCAGATAATGCGACTCAGTCGTGTAATTCGTCACGCATTGAAAAATGGCTTTGGAGGCGATTTGAATGTATAGTAATTTATACGATGAACATAGTCCATTTGCTGATATGTATGTCGATGTTACGGAAAACAATGACCACGAAAAAAACGTTTCGGAAGCAAAGCCGACAAGCGCTTTAAGCTCTATTTTTTCAAAACTCGGTGGAGAAAATAATCTTATAACACTTTTAATTCTCGCGTTTTTACTCTTCGATGCCGAGGAAGACGAACGGCTTATAATTTTAGCTCTCGCCCTCTTTATGGGGATATAATAAAAGCCTTTGAGAAAATTCTCAAAGGCTTTTCAAATTACCTCTTGCAATCTAAGGGATTTTCATATATAATATTTTAGTAAACTTTTGCCGGTGTGTCGGAATCGGCAGACGAGACAGACTCAAAATCTGTTGTCAGCAATGGCGTATGGGTTCAAGTCCCATCACCGGCACCAATAAAGGTATGTATACGGGTGTATACATACCTTTATTTTTGTTGTACGAAGGGACTTGAAGCCTAAGAGGGTACGAGCGTTTAAAAAACGATTGATAATCGTTTTTAGCGAGTATGTGTGAGACGGGTACTGCTTGCGGTCGTCGAGCACGGAAGACGTGCATAGCACGGCTTTGGTCCCATCACCGGCACCATAAAAGGAGTACATACTTTCGTATGCACTCCTTTTATTTTGACTTTGGAGGACTTGAAAGGCGGCTCTTGAAAACAGTCCGGTGGACTGTTTTAACCGCCGTGGTTTTCCCGCAGGAAAACAAGTCCCATCACCGGCACCAAAACAGAATCGTAATTTTGGTACAAAGTTACGCGTCTTTTTCTTTAAATCTTGCTTTATTAATAAATTTATGTTATACTAAGCAAATCATCAATGTTAAAGGAGGATGTCAATGAAAAACATAACATATATAGATTTGTTTTGCGGTATCGGTGGCATCCGTTTAGGTATGGATTCACAAGGATTTGAATGTGCTTTCTCCAGCGATATAAATGCGGAGTGTCAGCGTACCTATAATGAGAATTTTGGTGAGGAACCGTTTGGAGATATAACTCAAATTGATGAGAAATCCATTCCAGACCACGACATTTTGTGTGCAGGATTTCCGTGCCAACCGTTCAGCATCTCCGGAAAGCAGAAGGGTTTTGATGATACCAGAGGAACACTCTTCTTTGATATTTGCAGAATCCTCAACGAGAAAAAACCGCCTGTCGTGTTCTTGGAGAATGTAAAGCACCTTGTACACCATGATGGAGGCAAAACCCTCCAAACCATTCTCAGCAAGCTGGAGGATCTCGGATATACTGTCTCTTGGAGAGTATTAAATGGCGCCGATTATGGTGTGCCTCAGAATAGAGAACGAATCATTATCATTGGTTCTACGCTGAGTAAATTTGATTTTGATAAGTTGCAGACAGTTCCTAGAGGTCGTTTGTTAGATTCTCTTGATACAGAAGGAGAGTTTGAATATTTGGACCCGTCTGAATATACACTCATTAAGAATCCGAAACAGCAGCCTGTTTCTGGACTTATTTTTGCAGGTTACAGAAATAAGTCAATTCGTAAAGTGGGTGTAAGACCTGGCACAGAGCATCTTTCCAGAGTTCACAAACAACCCAACCGCATTTATTCTGTCATGGGAATCCATCCGACATTGCCCTCACAGGAATCTTCTGGCAGGTATTTTGTTCTTACCGCAGAGAACCGAGTGAGAAAGTTGACTATCAACGAATGTTGGAGAATCATGGGTTTCCCAGAAACCTATATCAAAGTAAGTTCCATCGGCGAACAGTATAAGCAACTCGGTAATTCCGTTTGTGTGCCTATGATTAAGGCAGTTGCAGAAGAAATCAATAATCAATTCTTTGGAGGTGAATAGAATGCCGAATCATGGTGAAATTATAAGTGATGTATATGACAGAGCCTTAGAAGCAACAGCTCAGAACGACTATACAACCTCTCTCAATACAGATGTTGATAACTGGATTAAATTGCTTGTTGACCGCTCCGAGGGAAATAAAGGAATGGTTGCGGTACTTACAACTTTGCTCATCCATAAAATGGTTGACCCAGCACAAGACATTCGCAACCATCAAGCACAAATCTCAAATGGGTTTGCTGGTAGAAATATTGACAAGCAATCAATAACCCCGTTTTTAAAGTCCGTAAGTTTCCCCGCAATGTCTGAGGCTGGTTGGTTAACTCGCTCTTTTGAACAACCTCATCCATATACTCTTGATTATCCGGGTAAAATCACTCCCGTTGCGGTAAAAACCGCTTTTTTGAATGTGGTTGACCAAGTGCAAGTACATGGAGTTGACCCCGATAGTGTGCTTTTGTATTTCTTTAAATTGCTCATTAAGAAAAGAGATAGTATGAATATCGAATTGGCAAAACCTCACAGTCTTTCAATTGCCAAAATAATCAAACTGCTTGAAAAGCATTTTACTTATCGTTATTCTTGTCATGGTGCATCTCGACTGCCAACATTGGCTATTTATGCAGCCTATCAGTGTATGATGGGTCAGGTTGCACGATTTGATGGAAAGATTCTATGTTCTCTTGCTTCTCACAACTCTGCAGATACTCAGTCTGGTCGTATCGGAGATATTGATATAAACAATGAAAATGACACTGCATTTGAGGGTGTAGAAATCAAACACGAAATCCAAATCACCCCTCAGTTGGTCCGCGATGCTTATGAGAAATTCAAGGTTTACAACACTGACCGTTATTACCTGTTGACCACTGCAAATATGGATTCTGCGGATTGGGATGGAATCGAAGCGGAAATCCAGAGAATTGCTCAGATTCACGGTTGTCAAGTAATCGTAAACGGTGTTTACACGACACTCAAATATTATCTTCGCCTTGTGACAGACCCTGCTGAGTTCATTGACAAATATGTTGAACTGCTGAAGGTAGATGAAACAATCAAATTTCAACACAAAACGGCATGGAATGATATTATCAGCAATGAAATTTAAAATCTGTAATTTTATAAAAAGTTTCACCGTGAAACTTTTCTTTGGGAGCAAATGCACCGCTTGAAATCGTTGTATTAAAATTAGGCGTTAGTGCCATAAAAGGAGTACATACTTTCGTATGCACTCCTTTTATTTTGACTTTGGAGGACTTG
>JAZPZP010000107.1:0-5842 GCA_045544695.1 Eubacteriales bacterium
GTGAAATGCACCAAAGTCCCGCTATACCGACAAGCGTATAGATTATTCGGCTTATAAGCGCGCCCATTCCTCCGAAAAGACTTGCAACCAAATCAAATTGGAAGAGGCCTATGCTTCCCCAATTTATTGCACCGATCACTACTAAAATCAGCGCTATTCTATCCCACATAAAATTCAACTCCTGTTCATTTTAGCTTACATTGCTATTATAAACAGGAGTTATTTATTTTATTCGTATTTATTGCTTAATCGGGTTTACACCAATTTTTGTCTTTGGTAAAACAACAACCTGAGAGTTGTCGAAATAAGGCATTGAGAAGATGAGCCAATCCTCTTCGCTTACATCATCTTCATCTGTGAGGCGCCCTAACGCAACATCTACAACACCATTTTCAAGAGCTGTGAGGAGCGCGCCTTTATCCATTACCTGAAGTTCAAGTGTCGCATGGTAAATTTTAGCAATTTCATTTGCAATTGCTACATCATAGCCGACATAGTCGCCGTTTGCATTGGTATACGAAAACGGAGCGTTGTCGTCTATAATACCTACGCGTAAAACTCTTCCGTATTTATCGTCGATATTATACTCAACAGTTGCATTTTCAAGATCTTTACCGAGGATGTACTGATTATAGAGTGACTCCTTAAGACCTGTATATTTCATCTTGGTGATAGCTTCTTCAACAGTGAGGAGAAACTCGTCCTTCTTTGTAGCTCTGTCTTCAAGAGGAACATAGATTGCAGCGTAATACTTCTCATCCTTTACTCTCTGAAGCATAGTACCAAGACCTGAATCAGCATCTAAAACCGTCTCAGCAGTATATCCATCAAGCACAAGAGCATTAACCTTATCATTGTTAAGTGCATCCGTTGCCGCGTCTGCATCCTTATATTTTTTAATTTTAACGCCCGGAATTGCATTCTTCACCTGTTCTTCATCGGTAGCACCGTCGACAATACCGACTTTTGCATTTCTTAAGTCCTTTGTGATAAAATAACCGTCAACAGGAGCAGTGTGAGATGCACAGCCTGCAAATAACATAACTGCACAAAGAAAAAGTGCCATAAACTTAAATTTCTTCAATGTAAAACACTCCGTTTCAATTTAGTTCTCTGTCATTATATATTATTTTATACTTTTTTTCAAGTAATTTTCAACAAAATCATACATTAACTTATTGACACTTGTTTTTGTTGTGATATACTAATTAAATGGAATATATTTTAGATAATTCGGAGGTAATTATGCAATACACCGGTTTAAATGAATTAAGAGAAAAATTTTTATCATTTTTTGAAAGCAAGGGTCATCTTCGTCTCCCGAGCTTTCCGCTCCTTCCGCAGGGCGACAACTCTCTCCTGCTCATAAACTCAGGTATGGCGCCGATGAAGCCCTACTTCGCAGGTGAAATTACTCCTCCGCGCGTTCGCGTTACTACCTGCCAGAAATGCATCCGTACCCCGGATATTGAAAATGTAGGTAAGACATCGCGCCACGGTACATTCTTTGAAATGCTCGGTAACTTCTCCTTCGGAGATTACTTCAAACGCGAAGCTATGGGTTGGGCTTGGGAATTTATTACAAAGGTTTTGGAAATTCCGGTAGACCGTCTTTTCGTTTCCGTATATCTCGAGGATGACGAAGCTTGGGATTTATGGACTAAGGAAATCGGCGTACCCGAAGACCGTATGATTCGTCTCGGCAAGGCTGACAACTTCTGGGAGATTGGCGCAGGTCCGTGTGGCCCGTGTTCTGAAATTTACTTTGACCGTGGTCCTGAGCACGGATGCGATAATCCGAACTGTGCTCCGGGTTGCGACTGCGACCGTTACGTTGAGTTCTGGAATCTTGTTTTCACTCAGTTCCACAACGATGGTGAAGGCAACTACTCTCCGCTCAAGCAGAGAAACATCGACACAGGTATGGGTCTTGAGCGTCTCGCTTGCATTATGCAGGGCGTTAATTCCCTCTTTGAGGTTGACACTGTTAAAAATATTATGGCACACATTTCGCGCATTGCAAACGTTACTTACGGTAAGGATGCAGAAACCGATATTTCGCTCCGCATTATCACCGACCATATCCGCAGCACAACTATGATGGTTTGCGATGGTGTTATGCCGTCAAACGAAGGCCGCGGCTATGTTTTACGCAGGCTTCTCCGTCGCGCCGCTCGCCACGGAAGACTTCTCGGCATCAAGGGTGCTTTCCTCTGCGAGGTTTGCGACACGGTTATCTCCGAGAGTGGCGATGCTTATCCCGAGCTTCGCACAAAGGGCGATTATATTAAAAAAGTCGTCCGCATGGAGGAAGACAGCTTCGAGCGTACAATTGACGCAGGTCTTAACATCTTAAATGATATGATAGCAAAGCTTAAGGCTGAAGGCAAAACCGAGCTTTCGGGTGCTGATGCATTTAAGTTATATGATACTTACGGCTTCCCGATTGACCTTACTCTTGAAATTTTAGAGGAAGCTAATCTCTCGGTTGACAGAGCTAAATTTGATAATTTAATGAACGAACAGAGAGAGCGTGCAAGAGCTGCTCGCGCCGCTATGGGCGACTTTGCATGGGAGAGCTTGGATCTCGGCATTGACAAAGATGCTAAAACCGAGTTTACAGGCTATACCGAGCTTGAGTCAAACGGCAAAATTCTCGCAATCGTAGCTGACGGCGTTACAACCAAGACTTTAAATTCAGGCGAGGCAACTCTCGTTTTAGACCGTACAAGCTTCTATGCTGAGAGCGGTGGCCAGTGCGCTGACATCGGTGTTATTGAATCTGATTCCGCTTCATTTAAAGTTACCGATGTTCAGAAAACAAAGGACGGCAAGTTCTTACATTCAGGTATTCTCGAGGGTGGCTCACTCGCAGTTGGCGACGCTGTTACCACTAAGGTTTGCGCTACTCGCCGTGCTGCAATTACTCGCGCGCACTCCTCTACTCACCTTTTACAGAAAGCTCTTCGCACCCACCTCGGCGCTCACGTTGAGCAGGCAGGAAGCTATGTAACTCCTGATACAATTCGTTTTGACTTTACTCATTTCTCAGCTCTTACTGCAGATGAGATCGCACGTGTTGAGGCTGAGGTTAACGCTGCAATTATGCAGGGCTATGTAATTGAAAACAAGGAAATGCCGATTGACGAGGCTAAGAAGCTAGGCGCTATGGCACTTTTCGGTGAAAAGTACGGCGATGTTGTTCGTGTTGTAAAGATGGGCGATTATTCAATCGAGCTTTGCGGTGGTACTCACCTTGACAATACCGCAAAGGCAGGTCTTTTCAAAATTACTGCTGAAACCTCGGTTGCAGCAGGCGTTCGCCGCGTTGAGGCTATTTGCGGAAGCGCGGTTCTCGATAAGATGAACGAAACAAATAACACCTTACTCGAGCTTTCCGAAATCTTAAAGACCGCTCCGAACGAGCTTGTCGCTAAGGCTAACCAGACTGCAAATGAGCTCAAAAACTTAAAGGCTGAAATTTCTGCATTACGCGAAAAGATCGCTCTCGGCGATGCTCAGTCACTCGTTAACAGCGCAGTAGATTGCAACGGCATCAAGGTTGTCACTGCGAAGTTAGACGGTACTGCAGGTGATACGCTCCGTACAATCGGCGATCAGCTTAGAAGTATGGATGAAAACATCGTTGCAGTGCTTGCCGGCGTTACCGACGGCAAGATCGTATTTGTTACAAGCTGTGGCAAAGCTGCAGTTGCTAAGGGCATCAAGGCGGGCGACATCGTCCGTGAGGTTGCTACCATCTGCGGCGGCAAGGGCGGCGGTAAGCCGGACAGCGCTATGGCAGGCGGAAGCGATGCTTCGAAATTACCTGAAGCTTTCGAGCGTGCTATCGCTTTAGTTTCTGAAAAAGCATAAGGAGGCTCTTTTATGGATTGTCTTTTTTGTAAAATAATTGCAGGTGAAATTCCTTCAAACAAGGTTTATGAGGACGAAAATGTCTTAGCCTTCCACGATATCAATCCGCAGGCTCCGGTTCACGTTCTCGTTATTCCGAAGGCTCACATCCCTTCTGTTGCCGCAGTGGATGAAAGCAATGCAGAGGCGGTTTCCAAGGTTTTCTGCGCTATCGCAAAGGTTGCTCGTGAGCTCGGTCTTGAAAAAGACGGATACCGTGTAGTTTCAAACTGCGGTGAGGCAGCAGGACAGACCGTTCATCACCTCCATTTCCACATTTTAGGTGGAAGAACACTCGAACTTAATATGGGTTAAATTTTAAAAGCTCCCGTTTTTACGGGAGCTTTTTACATCAGTTTTGTCCATATTTTTCAGTATACTGCATTTACTTTTTTTAGGCTTAGTTTTATAATTTATCCAAAGCTTAAAGGAGGATAATTAAAATGAGTAGAAAATGGAAAAGAGCGTGCACAACACGTCTGTATGTTCAGCCGCCGAGATCTGAGCGTCTTTATACATTCTGGCGCGAGGGAAAATTCTGTTTCGGTGAAAACGAAAACCCGATTACTGATTATTTAGCACAAACCTCATCTTCAATATGGTTTGTTGACGGTGACGGTGATCAGCTTGATTTCAGAAATGCCGAATATGTTATGCAACCTGATGGTATCCCCGTTCACGGTTTAGTTAACAGTGTCGGAAATCTTAAGGTAGAGCTTGAAACCTTTGCCACTTTCGAAAGACTTTGCACAGGATATATTAAATTAACTCTCGCCAATAAGTCGGACGCTGCTATCAAAGATAAGTTTGGTTTTGTTCTCCGCACAGCGCAGGAAAAGCAGCTTCTTTTCGACTCTCCTGATAACTACGGCTTTTATGCTCCGAAGCTTGCGTATTGGATGGATATTCCAGCTACCTGGAAGCAGAATGGCACTATCTTCTGTGACGGCGAGCGAACAATTAAAACCTGCGGTGATTTGAGCTTTAAATTAGACGAAAGTACAGGCTTTGCTTTCGCTGATGTTGAGCTTAAAGCAAACGAGAGTGTATCTGCAATTTTCGCATATAACATAGGCGATTTTGAGCTCGGCGACTACGATGCAGAGTGTGCTAAAGTGATTGATTCATGGGAAAAAGAGCTTTTAAGAATCAATAAATTACCTGCAAAAATCGCAAGCAATCCCGAACAGGCAAAGCTTATAAAAAACCTCGTTGTTCATATTCTCCAGATGTTCTGCTATTCTAAAGGCAATAACTATCTACTCTCCCGTCAGGGCGGTCTCCAGCGACAGATTTGGACAGGCGAAGCTAACGCAGTATTCCCGCCTCTTGCAAGAATCGGTGATTTTACAGACTACATTGATGATGCAATTGACACATACTTCAATATATTCTGGACAGAAACGGGTGAAGTCGTTCCGTTCGGTATCTGGTGGGCTATGCAGACAGGTAATGTGCTCTTCTCGTTTGCAAATTACGCTCTCGTGCGCGGTAAAGAATATTTCTATAAATATTACGAAAAAGCAGTTAAATCCTTTGAGTGGATTCGAGACAAGCGCGCAAGTGCGGTTGCTGACGGCAAGAGAATCGTTGCCGGCCTCTTTCCTCCTCTTTCAAGCTGTGATGATGAGCTTATTTTCCAGAATTGGGGTATGACCGACTGTAGTAACATTAACTCACTTCGCGAATTCTTAAAAGCTTGTGAGCAATTTAATGCACCAATAACAGCTGAAGTTGAAGCAGAAGTAAATGATTACGTAGCGGTTATTAAAAAATACTGGGATCTCCGTGTGAAAGAAAACGAAGGCTCTGATGAGTTACGCGGTTACTATGCTCCAATCGGTGACAATGAGAAATTTGAGAAAACCTTCCTCTTTAACCCGGGTACATACTCACTTATGAACATACTCGATGTTGACCTTGATAC
>JAZPZP010000108.1:0-5522 GCA_045544695.1 Eubacteriales bacterium
GAAAATATAAAAAAGGAGTTAATATAAATGGGAATCTATGAAGAATTACAAGCAAGAGGACTTATTGCTCAGGTTACAAACGAGCCTGAAATACGCGAGCTTATAAATTCAGGCGGAGCTAAGTTCTATATCGGTTTTGACCCGACTGCTGATTCATTGCATGTTGGTCATTTTATGGCGCTCTGCCTTATGAAACGTCTTCAGATGGCAGGCAACAAGCCGGTTGTTCTTATCGGCGGCGGTACAGGTATGGTCGGTGATCCGTCAGGCAGAACTGATATGCGCTCAATGCTTACTGTTGAAACAATCAAACACAACTGCGAGTGCTTTAAGAAGCAGATGGAAAACTTCATCGAGTTTGGCGACGACAAGGCTATTATGGTCAATAACGGCGATTGGCTCTTAGATTTAAATTATGTTGAGCTTTTACGCGATGTCGGTGCTTGCTTCTCTGTCAACAATATGCTTCGCGCTGAGTGCTACAAACAGAGAATGGAAAAAGGCTTAAGCTTCCTTGAGTTTAACTATATGATTATGCAGGCTTATGACTTCTATTACTTAAATGAAAACTACGGCTGTAATATGCAGTTTGGCGGTAACGACCAGTGGAGCAACATGCTTGCAGGTACTGATCTTATCAGAAGAAAGACCGGTAAGGATGCTTACGCTATGACTATTACTCTCCTTATGAACAGCGAGGGTAAGAAGATGGGTAAGACCGCAAGCGGCGCAGTATGGCTTGATCCGAACAAGACCTCTCCGTATGACTTCTATCAGTACTGGAGAAACGTTCAGGATGCTGACGTTATCAATTGCGTAAAGATGCTCACATTTATTCCGCTTGATGAAATTGCTGAGTATGAGAAATACGAGGGAAGCCAGCTTAACGCTGTTAAGGAGCGCTTAGCTTATGAGCTTACAGCACTTGTTCACGGTGAAGAAGAAGCTACTAAGGCACAGGAAACCGCTCGTGCGTTATTCACATCACAGAAGGATGATGCAAATATGCCGTCTACCGACTTAACTGATGCTGACTTTACTGATGGCTCGATTTCTGTTTTAGACTTACTTGTTAAGTGTGGACTTACACCGTCAAAGGGTGAGGCTCGCCGCGTAATTCAGCAGGGCGGTCTTTCGGTTAACGATGAGAAAATTACCGATATTGCAAAGGTATTCACAAAGGATGACTTTTCTGACGGTAAGCTTATAATCAAGAAGGGTAAGAAAACCTACCACAGAGCAAATATTTAGTAACATAAAAAACATCTCCGCATAGAATTTAATGCGGAGGTGCTTTTTTTATGAGATATGGTGTGAAAAAGAGAGTAAAGATACATAAATTTAATATTTTTCTGCTTATTTTAATATTAACAACTTGCTTTTGCTGGTACTATATAACTGAAATTCGACCGCTTGTTATTGAATATGTGCTTGCAGATGTGCGAAATCAGATGAATTTAATGATAAACGAACTTATTTTTAAAGAAATTTCTGATAATACGGTTACATATAACACTCTCGTTCATATCGAAAAAGGAAATGATGGACAGATAACCTCAATTTCAAGCGATGTTGCCAATATGAATAGGTTGAAGATGACGATTGAGGATAAGATTTTAAATAAAATTTTGAAAATTGGCAAGATTAATGTTAAAGTTCCAATCGGAAGTTTTTTCGGTAATGAGCTTTTACTTGGTCGTGGACCGGAAATAAATATAAGTGCTGTACCACTCGCTGAAGTTTACGCAAAATTTGAAAATCAGTTTGACTCAGCAGGAGTTAATCAAACACGTCACAGGATTTTTATAAATTATGATGTAAAACTTAAACTAATGCTTCCGGGAAAACGCGAGGAAACTGTGGTTTCATCAAGCGTTTGTGTTGCGGAAACGATAGTGGTAGGGCTTGTTCCGCGTCTTTTTTCTGGCTCACAGAATTAAAATTAAAAAAGACTTTAGATTTTTTTCAATATGTGGTAAAATAAATGCAAAGGAAGGTGCGAGAGAATGCAGGCAAGAATTAAGGAACTTTGCGACAAGTTAAATAAATATAACAGGGAATATTATGTCCTTGATAACCCGACGGTTTCTGATTACGAGTATGATATGTTACTGCGTGAGCTTGAGGAGCTTGAGGAAAAGTTTCCTGAATATAAATTGCCCGATTCACCGACACAGCGTGTCGGCGGAGAAGCACTTTCTCAGTTTGAAAGCTATACTCATCCCGTGCCGCTTGACAGCTTGCAGGATGTGTTTTCCGATGAGGAACTCTTTGCATTCGACAACAGAGTGCGCGAGGTAATAGACTCACCTGAATATGTTGTTGAACTAAAGATTGATGGTTTATCGGTTGCACTTGAATATGAAAACGGAATTTTTGTCCGCGGTGTAACTCGCGGTGACGGTACGGTTGGCGAGGATGTAACTGCGAATTTGAAAACCGTTCGTTCAATTCCGCTTAAAATTGAAAATGCACCTGAGAGGCTTATCGTTCGCGGTGAGGTTTATATGCCGTACGATGTCTTTTTACGCATAAATGAAGAGCGTGAGGAATGCGAGGAAACTCCGTTTAAAAATCCGAGAAATGCGGCTGCCGGCTCGCTTCGTCAATTAGATCCGAAGATTGCTGCATCCCGCGGTTTAGATATAATTGTGTTTAATCTCCAGCTCGCAAGCGACATGGCTCCGCTTACTCATAAAGATACACTTGACTGGCTTGAAGGCTTTGGATTTAAAGTAAGCCCGTATAGAAATACATTCAATGATATTAAATCATCATATGACGAAATTTTAAGACTTGGAGAGCTTCGCGGAAGTCTTCCGTTTCAGATAGACGGTGCGGTTGTCAAGGTTAACGACATTGCATCGCGTGAGCTTTTAGGTAAAACAAGTAAATTCCCGAAGTGGGCAGCGGCGTTTAAATACCCACCGGAGCAGAAGGAAACGGTTTTGGAGGATATTGTTATCCAGGTTGGAAGAACGGGTGTTTTAACGCCGAATGCAGTGTTAAAACCCGTCCATGTTGCAGGCGTTACGGTATCGCGTGCGACTTTGCACAATGCCGATTTTATTGCTGAAAAGGGACTTATGATAGGTGATACAGTTGTCATTCAAAAGGCAGGAGATATCATACCAGAGGTAGTTCGTGTCGTTTTGGAGAAACGCGGCAATAATGTTCGTGAATTTAAAATGCCTGAGGTTTGCCCTGTGTGTTCATCTCCGGTTTTTAAAGATGAGGATGAAGCGGCATACAGATGTCAGAATCCTAATTGTCCCGCTCAGCGCTCGCGCAATATAATTCACTTCGCGTCGCGTGACGCTATGGATATAGAGGGTCTTGGCCCTGCAATTGTCGATGCTTTAATCAACGAGGGGTTTGTTTCCGATGCGGCAGATTTGTATGAGCTTGACGCGCAGAGCGTTGCAACTATCGAGCGTATGGGCGAAAAGTCGGCATCAAATTTAATTGAAGCTATTGAGAAGAGCAAAAAAAATGATCTTTCTCGTCTTATATTTGCTCTTGGAATTCGCCATATTGGTCAGAAAACGGGCAAAATTTTGGCGAAAAAGTTTAGAACCTTAGATAATCTTTTTGCAGCAACCATTGAAGAGTTAACAGAAGTTTCCGATATCGGATTAACTACTGCAGAGAGTCTTAAAAGCTGGTATGAACAGGATAGTTCAAAACTTTTAGTTGAGCGACTTCGTTTCCACGGGGTTAATATGGAAAGTGAAAATAAGGTTTTGGATACACGCTTTGAAGGAATGACCTTTGTTTTGACGGGTGCGCTTTCTCGCTTTACCCGTGACAAAGCGAGCGAAATTATTGAAAACTTAGGCGGTAAGGTTTCTTCGTCAGTTTCTAAGAAGACAAGCTATGTTGTTGTCGGGGAGGACGCAGGAAGTAAGCTTCGCAAAGCGCAAGAGCTTGGAATATCTATTCTGAGCGAGGATGAATTTATAGAAATGTCCGGCATGGAGGAGTAGAAAATGAGCGTTGATATCTCGGATATGCTTGAATTTGTAAATAAACTATCAGAGCTTGAATTACCCGAGGAGAGCGAAGTGGATACAATTAACTTAAAATCGCTGGCAGACGATACTACAGAATGTTTTGGTAATGTCTTTGAAGGCGAAGTTAAGGTTAATAAGGTGCGCGGCGTATGATAGGAGAGCTTAGTGTTAGAAAACTCAGTTTATCTCTTCAAAACGGAGATGTCACAGCTGAGCAGGTTTTTAATTATTACAGTGGTAAAAAAGATGACTTCGGTGCTTTTTTGCATAAAAACGATATAGCATGTAGCGTTGCGTGCGATATTGACAAACGCAGAGCAAACGGTGAAAAATTAAATCCGCTTGCAGGTGTACCGATTGCAATTAAAGATAATATCTGCACGAAGGATATGCCGACTACTTGTGCTTCAAAAACGCTTGAGGGGTTTGTCTCACCATACAATGCAACCGTTATTGAAAAGATAAACTCACTCGGTATGCCGATAATCGGTAAAACTAATATGGACGAGTTTGCGATGGGCTCGAGCGGAGAAAATTCCGCTTATTTTAAAACGATAAATCCGATAAATCAGGAGCTTTCGCCGGGTGGTTCATCATCAGGCTCTGCCGCGGCGGTAGCCGGTGGTTTGGCTCCTATTGCTTTGGGTACTGACACCGGAGGTTCGATAAGATTACCGGCAGCTATGTGCAAGATTTGTGGCTTTAAACCAAGCTATGGCGCAATTTCACGATATGGACTTATTGCGTTTGCATCTTCTCTTGACCAGATTGGAATTTTATCAAAGGATGTTGATGATGCGGAAGTTTTATTCAATGAGCTTGTAGGTCGTGATGCACGTGATATGACGAGTATCGAGATTGAGAGAAAAGAGATTCCAAATCCCAAAGTCGGATACTTTATAAAAAATGGGCTCAAATTTAACGCAAATGAAGTGCATCTTTCGCTTTTTGATTACCTTTTGCCTATATATTACATAATTTCATCAGCTGAGGCATCCAGCAACTTAGCACGCTACGACGGTATCCGTTACGGCAAAGACAGTGAGTTTGGCGATGAAGTAAAAAGACGAATTGCGCTTGGCGACTTCGTTTTGAGTGCTGAGAATATCGGCGAATACTATAACAGAGCTTGCAGAGCGAGAGCTCTTATCATTAAGGAAATGCTAAATCTTTTTAATGAATTTGACTTTATAGTTATGCCAACGCTTATTGATAAACCCCTTAAAGTAAATGCAAAGATAAACCCTTGCGACATGTATGCGCAGGACGCATATACTGTTCTTGCGAATTTAGCGTATTTACCAGCAATTTCTCTGCCGATTGGCGAGCAGAGCGTTACGATTTTAGCTCGTCGCGGAAATGACCATGCGCTACTTTCTTTTGCAAAGGAGGTATGGTGCAATGAAATATGAAGCAGTAATCGGTCTTGAGGTACACGCTGAACTCAACACCAAAACAAAGATGTATTGCCGTTGTGAAAACTCCTTTGGCGGTGAGGCGAATACTCAC
>JAZPZP010000109.1:0-10416 GCA_045544695.1 Eubacteriales bacterium
CCTGTGTTAAGCCGATAAACGTTAAAAAAGAAAAGGATTTAATTAAATTTGGCGAAAGTTCTTCTAAAATTGAAGCTGTTGTCGAAACCGAAGGAAGAGAACTTGAAATTATATTTGATATAACGAGTTCTCCGCGTAGAATTTTCGTTAACGGCATTAAAAATCAAAAGGTAACCGAATATATTGGAAGTATTAAAACAGTTCTTTTTACGCCTGATGATTTATCAATGATAAAAGAAGGACCTGCTTTAAGACGAAGATTTTTAAATATTGCAATTTCGCAGCTTAAGCCAAATTATGTTTATACTCTTTCCCGTTATAATAAAATTTTAGAGCAAAAAAATGCGCTTTTAAAGCAAGAAAAAATTGATGATACTTTGCTTGATATTTATAATGAAAAGCTTGCTTCTCAGGGCGCGATCATAATTAAATATCGCCAAGAATTCACTGATAAAGTGAGTAAAGAGGCAAGTTTAATACACAACGAAATGTCAAACGGTCGCGAAGTATTACAAATAGTTTATAAAAAAGACCGATATATTGATGAAAAATTAAGTATTGAAGAAGCTCTTTATAAGCATATGAGCGAGCGAAAAATTGCCGAGATTGAAAGTCAGTCTTCTCTTGTCGGTCCGCACCGCGATGATTTGGAATTTTTAATTGCAGGTGTAAGCGCTAAAGATTTTGCGTCTCAAGGGCAGATAAGAACTGCAATTTTATCGACAAAGCTTGCCGAGCGCGAGGTTTTTTATAAAACGAGCGGAGAATATCCGATTTTACTTTTGGACGATGTATTAAGTGAGCTTGACAGTACGCGCCAGAACTTTGTTTTAAATAAAATTAACTGCGGTCAGGTATTTATTACAAGTTGTGAGAATCTGTTCTCAACCTCACTCGAGAAGGGAAAGATTTTTACGATAGAAAAAGGTTCTCTTATAAGTGACAAGGAGTTTTAATTATGTATCTCCATTTAGGTGAAGAAACGGTAATTCCGGCATCGAGTATTATCGGAATTTTCGATCTTGAAATTACTTCACAAGCAAAGATAACCCGCGAATTTTTAGCATCTGAAGAAAAGAAGAAGCAGGTTTTGAATGTAAGTGAAGAACTGCCTCGCTCGTTTGTTGTATGCAGCGAGAAAAACAAAAAAAGAACGTATATTTCTCAGATTTCTTCAACAACACTTAAACGCAGATGGCAAAATCCATCGTTAGATAAAAATTTATAAAGCAAAAAGATGCCAATTTTGGCAGATGGGAGATTTTTTATGTCAGAGCAAATTCAGCAGGCGTATGATGAAACGCAAATACAAGTACTTGAGGGCCTTGAGGCGGTCAGAAAAAGACCGGGTATGTACATAGGCTCTACTTCCGCGCGCGGACTTCACCACCTGGTGTATGAAATTGTGGATAACGCAATTGACGAGGCGCTCGCAGGTTATTGTACCCAGATTGATGTAATACTCAATAAGGATAATTCCGTTACCGTAAAGGATAACGGCCGCGGTATTCCGCACGGAATTCATCCGAAAATGGGCATTTCAACAATTGATGTCGTATTTACCGTGCTTCATGCAGGTGGTAAGTTTGGCGGCGGCGGATACAAGGTTTCCGGCGGTCTACACGGTGTTGGTGCGTCTGTTGTTAACGCGCTTTCAACAAAGCTTGAGGTTTTTGTTCACGACGGCGAGAATATTTGGCATCAGGTTTATGACCGCGGTGTTCCGAAGGGTCAGGTTGAAATTATCGGAAAAACCGACCGCACAGGAACTGAAATTACCTTCTGGGCGGATCCTGAAATCTTTGAAGAAACCGTTTATGATTATGATGTTTTGCTTAAGAGACTCCGTGAGCAGGCATTCTTAAACGGCGGTATTAAGATTAACTTTACAGATTTACGCGAGGAAGAAGAGGTTTCCGAGCTTTTACACTATGAAGGCGGTATTAAAAACTTCGTATCCTTCCTTTTTGCGCAGAAAAAGGCTCATAAAGAATCTTTAGAGAATATTCATAACGATGTTATTTACGTAAGCGGTGAGAAAAATGGCTCAATGGCAGAGGTTGCGCTTTCCTGGAGTACCGCTTATGACGAAACAATTGAATCCTTTGCAAATAACATTTCAACTACCGAGGGCGGTACTCACGAAACAGGCTTTAAGTCAGCCCTTACTCGCGTGCTTTCAGAATATGCGAGAAAATATAAGCTTATGAAGGACGATGAGGAATTAACCGGCGAGGATGCTCGTGAAGGTCTTATCGCGGTAATTTCAGTAAAGCTTGAGGAACCGCAGTTTGAAGGTCAGACTAAAACAAAACTCGGTAATTCCGAGATGCGCGGTTTAGTTGAGAATATTGTTAAAGAAAAGCTTGCCGATTTCCTGGAAGAAAATCCACAGGTAGGACGAGCAATTATTGAAAAAGCTATCCTTGCTTCCCGCGCAAGAATTGCAGCGCGTAAAGCTCGTGAAGCTACGAGAAAAACTCCGCTCGGCTCAAGCACGCTTCCGGGAAAATTAACCGACTGTATCGTTAAAGACCCAACGATGACTGAAATTTACATCGTAGAGGGTGATTCTGCAGGAGGCTCCGCTAAGAACGGACGCGACAGTAAATATCAAGCTATACTTCCGCTTTGGGGTAAAATGCTCAACGTTGAGAAGGCGAGAGCCGATAAGGTTTACGGTAATGATAAATTGACTCCGGTCATTCAGGCACTCGGTACGGGAATCGGAGAAGAATTTAATCTTGAAAAGCTCAGATATGACAAGGTCATCATTATGGCCGATGCCGACGTTGACGGTGCTCATATCCAGACTCTTCTTTTAACCTTCTTCTTCAGATTTATGAAGCCGCTTGTCGAAACCGGTCACATCTATCTTGCAAAGCCGCCGCTTTATAAATTAACTCGCGGTAAGAAAACTCAGGTTGCATTCAGCGACGAAGAGCGCGATAAGATAAGCGAGGAGTTAAAAGACGGCGATAAAAATGCCAAGGTTGACATCAGCCGCTATAAAGGTCTTGGTGAAATGAACCCGGAAGAACTTTGGGAAACAACTATGGACCCGAAGAACAGAATTCTCTTAAAGGTGACCTTAGAGGATGCCGAAAAAGCTGACCAGATCTTTAGCATATTAATGGGCGATGAGGTTGAGCCGAGACGAATTTTCATTGAAGAAAATGCTCAATATGTAACAAATCTTGACGTTTAATTTTCGTCTTTGAAAGGATAGAGTTTTAACTATGGCTAAGAAGAAACAATACGAAGATTCTCATTTTGAAGAATACTTCGAAACGCAAAAAATTGTAGATATAGATATTGAAAAGCGAATGAGAGAGGCGTTTATCGACTATGCGATGAGCGTTATCGTTGCGCGCGCATTACCTGATGTGCGCGACGGTTTAAAGCCTGTTCACAGACGAATTTTATATTCGATGCACGAGGAGCATCTAACGGTTGACAAGCCTTTCTTCAAATCAGCTACCACCGTCGGTAATGTTATCGGTAGATATCATCCGCACGGTGACGCTTCCGTATACGATGCAATGGTTCGTTTAGCACAGGATTTCTCTATGCGTTATCCGCTTGTCGACGGTCATGGTAACTTCGGTTCTGTGGACGGAGACCCGCCAGCTGCTTACCGTTATACTGAGGCGAGAATGAGCAAGATTTCTAACTTAATGCTCGAAAATATCGAGAAAAACACGGTAGATTTCGCGCCGAACTTTGATGAAAAGCGTGAAGAGCCGCTCGTTTTACCGACCAGAATTCCAACTCTTCTGATTAACGGTTCTTCAGGTATCGCTGTCGGTATGGCAACAAATATTCCGCCGCATAACTTAACTGAGGTGCTCGACGGTGTTATCGCGCAGATTGACAATCCGGAAATTTCAGTTGAAGAGCTTATGGAATACATCCAGGGTCCGGACTTCCCGACTCATGCCGCAATTATGGGCAAATCCGGTATCCGCGCAGCTTACGCAACAGGTAAGGGTAAGATTATAATCCGCGCAAAGACTGAAATTCAGGAGCATGGCGACGGTACAGCTTCAATTATCGTAACCGAGCTACCGTATCAGGTTAATAAAAAGATGCTCGTTGAGCAGATCGCCGAAATGGTTAAGGAGAAGAGAATTGAAGGTCTCTCCGATATTGATGACCATTCATCTGACCGTGTCGGTATCCGTTTAGAGATTTTCTTAAAGAGAGACGCAAATCCGCAGGTAGTACTTAACCAGTTATTTAAATTTACCCGCCTGCAGGATAGTTTTTCAATAAATATGCTCGCAATCCGCGACGGCAAGCCGCAGACTATGGGTCTTCGCGACATTTTAGCTGAGTTTATCAAGTTCCAGGAAGAGATTGTAACCCGCAGAACGAAGTACGACCTCGAAAAAGCTGAAGCAAGAATGCATATCTTAGAGGGTCTTCGTATTGCGCTTGATAATATTGACGAGATTATAAGCATCATCAGAAATTCTTATGATGATGCTAAAGAGCGCCTTATGGCTCGCTTTAATATGTCTGATATTCAAGCTCAAAGTGTTTTAGATATGCGCCTTGGTCAGTTACAGAAGTTAAATGGCGAGAAAATCGAGCAGGAATATCAGGATTTACTTGCAAAGTGCAATGAATACAGATTACTTCTCTCAGATCGCGGTAAGCTTATGGAGCAGATTAAGGATGAGCTCTATGAAATCCGTGACAAATATGGCGATGAGCGCTTAACTGAGATTTTACCGGCAACTGATGTTGATATTGAGGACGAGGACTTGATTCCGGTTGAAGAATGTGCTTATACATTAACACATTGCGGTTATATCAAGCGCCTACCTGCTGATACATACCGTTCGCAGCGCCGCGGCGGCCGCGGTATTACCGGTATGACAACCAAGGAAGAGGACTTTGTTGAAACTCTCTTTGTTGCGTCATCGCACGATCATATTCTTTTCTTCTCAAATCGCGGTCGTCTTTACAGACTTAAAGGTTATCAGATTCCTGAGAGCAGCCGTACCGCTAAGGGTATGAATATCGTTAACTTACTCCCGATTGAGGGCGATGAAAAGATAACTGCAATGATACCGATAAATGCCTTCGAGGAAGGAAAATACCTTGTTATGGCGACAAGAAACGGTATCGTTAAGAGAATCGAGCTTACCCGCGTTGAGTCTGCCCGTAAGGCAGGTATCCGCGCAGTTACAATTGGTGAGGGAGACGAGCTTATCTCGGTAATGCTTACCGATAATGAAAAGCAGATTATGCTCGCAACGCGTGACGGTATGGCAATTCGCTTCTCAGAGCAGGATATCCGTCCGACAGGTCGCGACAGCGCCGGCGTGTACGGTATTGATTTAGCTGAGGGCGATTATGTTGTCGGTGCGGCAGTAGCAGAAGAAGGCAAAACTCTTCTCACTGTTACCGAAAATGGCTTCGGTAAGCGTACCGATGTCGAGGAATACCGCCTCCAGAGCCGTTACGGTAAGGGTATCTTAAACTATAAGATTACCGATAAGACAGGTAAAGTCGCAGGAGTTCAGTTAGTTGACGACAGCGTTGATATTATGATGATTTCCGACGATGGCATTATCATCCGTATGGCAGCTGACGGTATCAGTACCTATGGTCGTGTAACCCAGGGCGTCATTTTAATGCGTCTTGCAGAAGGGGTTCATGTAATATCCGTTGCAACGACAGAAAAAGCTGAAGAAGAGGAAATCGAGGCATCAGAATAAGCAAATAACCGCCGGATACTCCGGCGGTTAAATATGTTCCACATAGAACTTTTGAGGTTATTTTGTATGGGAAATAAAAAAGAAGTTATAATATATACTGACGGAGCGTGCTCGGGAAATCCCGGACCCGGCGGCTGGGGTGCGATTTTGAAGTATAAAGAAACTGAAAAAGAAATTTCAGGTGGCGAGGCGAGCACTACCAATAACAGAATGGAACTCACCGCTGCAATTTCTGCGCTTAAATTACTTAAAGAACCCTGTAAGGTAGCATTATACAGCGACAGTAAATATGTAGTCGATGCGATAGAAAAGGGCTGGGCAATTTCATGGCGCGAAAAAGGCTGGAAGAGAAAGGGTGGCCCGGCATTAAATCCGGATTTGTGGCAGGAGCTTTTAACGCTTTGTGAAACGCACGAGGTTGAGTTTATTTGGGTAAAGGGCCACGACAGCAATCCTTACAATAATCGTTGCGACCAGCTTGCGGTGAACGAAAGTAAAAAATATCAGTAAAAAGCCTTGAACTCGTACAAAAAAGGTAGTATATTATTATATGGACATTTTATAAGGAGAAAGACGAATGGCAAAAATGATTTATGCAGACCACGCGGCAACAACTCAGGTTAAGCCCGAGGTTTTAGAGGCGATGCTTCCGTATTTTACAAATGAATACGGCAATCCGTCGAGCCTTTACGCATTTGCTTATAATTCAAAAAATGCAATAGAAAAGGCGAGAGCTCAGGTTGCGGAATTACTCGGTGCTGACGTTAATGAAATTTACTTTACCGGCTGCGGAACAGAGTCTGATAACTGGGCGATTAAAGGAACAGCTTTTTCTAAGAAGGACAAGGGTCGCCATATAATTACAACCAAAATTGAGCATCATGCAGTACTTCATTCCTGCGAATATCTCGAAAAAAACGGATATGAGGTAACTTATCTCGGCGTTGACGAGTTCGGAATGATTAGTTTAGACGAATTAAAGGAAGCTATCCGCGAGGATACGATTTTAATTTCGGTTATGTTTGCAAATAACGAAATCGGAACAATCCAGCCGATTGAAGAAATCGGTAAAATTGCGCGCGAAAAGGGAATTTTATTCCATACCGACGCGGTTCAGGCAGCAGGTCATATTCCGATAGATGTAAAGAGTATGAATATAGATATGTTAGCGCTCTCTGGTCATAAGCTTGGTGCTCCGAAGGGTGTCGGCGTTATGTATATGAGAAAAGGCGTTAATATCGATAGCCTTATCCATGGCGGCGGTCACGAGCGTAAGCGTCGTTCGGGTACTGAAAATGTTCCGTACATCGTAGGTCTCGGTGTTGCAGCTGAGATTGCAAAGGCTGAAATGGAGAAAAACATTGCTAAGGTTTCCAAAATGCGCGATAAAATAATTGAAGCGGCGCTCAAAATGCCGTATACAATTTTAACCGGTCATCCGACTATTCGCCATCCGGGAATTGCAAGTATCTGCGTTGAGGGAATTGAAGGCGAGAGCTTACTTTTAAATATGTATAACGAGGGAGTTTGCGCAAGCTCAGGCTCTGCGTGCTCATCGGGATCTTTAGATCCGTCGCATGTATTACTTTCCATCGGGCTTCCGCATCATATTGCCCACGGCTCACTCAGAATTTCAATCGCTGAGGATAATACCGAGGAAGAGATTGACAGAATTATTGCGGCACTTTATAAAGTAGTTGAAAAGCTTCGTGCAATGTCACCTGTTTGGGAAAACGGGAAACCGGCTTGGCACTAAGGGAAAGGAGATATAAATGTATAGCGAAAAGGTTATGGACCATTTCTCAAATCCGAGAAATGCCGGTGATATGGAAAATCCGTCTGCCGTTGGTACGGTTGGAAACTCCAAATGTGGAGATATAATGAAGATTTACTTAAAGATTGAAAATGATATTATAACAGATGTTTCCTTTAAGACCTTCGGCTGCGGTGCAGCAGTTGCAACTTCAAGTATGGCAACCGAAATGATTAAAGGTAAAACGATTGAAGAGGCATTAAAGCTTACCAATAAAGCGGTAACAGAAGCGCTCGACGGTCTTCCGCCTGCAAAGCTTCACTGCTCAGTTCTTGCAGAAGAGGCAATCAAGGCAGCAATCGCAGACTACTATAAGCAGCAGGGAATTGACCCTGAGCCAATCGTCGGATGCACAGGAGACTGCGCTCATTGCTGTGGCAATCACTAAAAATAAAAGGTGTTGGTTTTACCAACACCTTTTTTATATCTTTTTAATTAAAACTTCGTTCATTGGACGCTTCGGTACATGAACATTACCGTTTTCATCGTGATAATATTTGATATCACTTGAATCAAAATATTCTGCTGATTGTGCCGGATATCCGAGCGCTAACAGATATGAAACATAATAAGTATCGGGAAGCTCAAGTAATTTGTGTAAATCCTCGCGGTCAATTGACCCGATTGCACAGCTTCCGATTTTAAGCTCTTCCGCTGCGAGCATCATATTGCTCATCGCAAGACCGCAATCTACTTCGCAAGCCTTTGCAGGCTTAATTTCAGAATCAGCAATCAAAGCTATATATGCAGACGGACTTTCTTCCTCAGAAGGGTTCCAGTCAATATAGCCTGCCCACTTCGTGTGCGGAAAAACCTTTTTACACATATCAGGGCTTGAAATGATGACATATTTAAGCGGTTGACGGTTAGCACCCGATGAAGACAATCTCCCAGCGTCAACGATTTTAACTAAATCCGCATCATTTAACGCATCTCTTTTAAATTTTCTAACCGTTCTGCGCGATAAAATAGTGTCGAAAACACTCATTTTTCAGCCTCCTTAACGGGATTTATTGAAACTCTTACCTTTTCAATACGGTGGTTGTCTGTTTTGGCAACGATTATAGTAAGACCTTCATATTCAAAAGAATCGCCCTTGTCTGGAATACCGTCAAACTGTTCCATAACCCAACCGCCGAGTGAAACAGATTCAAAATCGCCTTCATCAATATCAAAACGATCAAAAAAGTCTTCAAGAGAAACAGAGCAATCAACAATATAAGAATTTTCAGCGATTTCTTTGAAATCCTCTTCGACCTCGTCGTGTTCATCCCAAATTTCGCCGACAAGCTCCTCCAAAATATCTTCCATCGTAACGATACCGAGCGTTCCGCCGTATTCGTCAAGAACAACGGCAATGTGAGATTTTGAAGATTGAAGTGTTCTGAGAAGGTCATCAACCTTTTCTGTCTGGTGAATGAAAACAGGCGGTGTCATAAGATTTTTAACCGATTTTGGAGAGATACCCGTATCCTGATAAAAGTCTTTAAGATGTAAAATACCAACAATTTTATCAATTGTTTCTTCGTAAACGAGCAAACGAGAGTAACGTGTATTAGTAAATTTCTCCGCAATTTCTTCTTTAGAATCAGTAATGTCAATTCCTTCAAGATCAACGCGGTGAGTTAAAATGCTCTGAACATCAATGTCGCCGAATTCGACCGCATTGTGAATAAGCTCGCTCTCAGTTTCATCAATTGTACCCTCCTGCTCAACCTCATCAAGAAGTAAAAGCAGTTCTTCCTGTGACATCTTGTTGTCGTCATCCACTTTAAATATGCGCGAAATAAGTTTTTTCCACGCGCCGAAAATAAAGTTAAGCGGAAGTAATAGCTTAATTAAAAGGCTGATAAAGGGGGCAGAGAACATAGCAAATTTTTCAGGATAGTCCTTTGCAATGCTCTTTGGTGTTATTTCGCCGAAAATTAAAACAATAATCGTAACAACAATGGTTGAAATTGTCGCCGCTTGGTTGTTATTCGGGAGCAAATCAACAACAAAAAGCAAAGTGCCAATAGAGGCAAGTGCAATATTAACGATGTTATTTCCTATAAGGATAGTGGAAATAAGCTTGTCATACTCCTCGGATAAGCGATAGGCAAGAGCCGCTCGTTTGTTACCCTTTTCCGCGAGCGCCTTAAAACGCGTTTTGTTCGCCGAGGAAAACGCCGTCTCCGTCGCAGAAAAATATGCGGAAAAAATAACGCATATTATCATAGCAATAATTTTACTTAACATTTTATATAACTCCTAAACATTTTAAATTATTTAAACCAACAAAAAAAGACATACTACTCCCGCAAAATGGGCATAGGTATGTCGTAATATTTTAAAATGTTAGGTCGCCCGGCATCGCCGCTACTGTCCATTTGAGTATCTCACCTTCCTTATTACATATTGACACAATTATATAATATTTATATACACTTGTCAAGTATAGAGGGAGAGATAGCAACACTATCCTTTTTATAGGACAGTGAATGTGATATAATAAAGTTATAATAAAAGATCATGATTATTCCGCTGTGAACTTTTGTGGTGCAGAGAAGCTAGGGGTAGTGCGTCCTGAACTTTTTCACCGGCAAAAGAAGAAAATCAAGTGAAAGAGCACGCAATTAAATGGAGCTTGAAAGCAGCAGCATAGCTTGATCCCCCGTTTGTTTATCAAACGGGGGAAGAACCCTTAAAAAATAGGAGGAAATAAAAATGGCAGCATATTTGGAAAACTTAGGACTCGACTTTCTTATGGAAGAAAAAGTGTTTGGCGGAATTATGGGCATTGTGGCACAAGAAGGAAAAGGAATAACCGGATATTATGGTCTTCCATATCTTAATAGGCACTTTGCTGATGTCCAGATGATTTTAAGAACAGCT
>JAZPZP010000110.1:0-12057 GCA_045544695.1 Eubacteriales bacterium
AGAAGCGTGAATATAAAAGGTGAAGTGTTGTATGCTCCATACCGCCATTGTACCAATCGACCGGAGTCCAGAACTTGAGTGCTTCTTCAGACGCAAGTGCTGTATTGCAATTCGGATCAGTATAGCGGAGGAAGTACCAGCTTGAGCCTGCCCACTGCGGCATTGTATCGGTTTCACGCTTTGCAGGAGCACCACAATGCGGGCAAGTTGTGTTTACCCAATCTTCCATCTTAGCGAGCGGTGACTCACCGTTATCTGTCGGCTCATAAGAGTCAACATCAGGTAAAAGAACCGGAAGCTCGCTCTCCGGTACCGGAACCCAGCCGCACTTCTCGCAGTATACGAGCGGAATCGGCTCGCCCCAATATCTCTGACGGGAGAATACCCAGTCACGGAGCTTGTAGTTAACCTTCGAGTGACCAACACCACGCTCTGATAACCACTCAGTAATTTTAGCCTTAGCTTCTGCAACCTCAAGACCATCTAAGAAGCCTGAATTTACCATCTTACCATGCTCGGTATCGGTATATGCTTCTTCGAGAACGTTGCCGCCTGCAACAACTTCGATAATCGGAAGGTCAAACTTCTTTGCAAATTCCCAGTCGCGTGTGTCATGGCTCGGAACCGCCATAATAGCACCTGTTCCGTATGACATAAGAACATAGTCTGAAATAAATATCGGAATTTCCTTATCGTTAACCGGGTTGATTGCCGAGACGCCCTCAATCTTAACACCGGTCTTATCCTTAGCAAGCTCGGTACGCTCGAAATCAGACTTGCGGGATGATTCCTTAGCATACTCGCGGATAGCGTCCATATTGCTGATTTTGTCTGCCCACTTCTCGATATACGGATGCTCAGGTGAGATAACCATATATGTAGCACCGAAAAGTGTATCCGGACGGGTTGTATAAACGGTAAGTGTATCACCGCTTGTAGTTTTGAAGTCTACCTCAGCACCGGTTGATCTGCCAATCCAGTTCTTCTGCTGAATCTTAACGCGCTCAATGTAATCGACATCATCGAGATCGTTGATAAGACGTTCAGCATATTCTGTGATTTTAAGCATCCACTGGCTCTTCTCACGGCGGACAACCTCGCTTCCGCAACGCTCGCAAACGCCATTAACAACCTCTTCGTTTGCAAGAACGCACTTGCAGGATGTACACCAGTTAACCGGCATCTGCATCTTGTAAGCGAGACCCTTTTCAAAAAGTTTTAAGAAAATCCACTGAGTCCACTTATAATAGTTCGGATCGGTGGTATTTATCTCTCGATCCCAATCAAAGGAATAACCAAGCATCTTGAGCTGAGATTTGAAGAATGCAACATTCTTCTTGGTAACCTCAATCGGATGAATTTTATTCTGGATAGCGAAATTTTCAGTCGGAAGGCCGAACGCATCCCATCCCATCGGGAAAAGGACGTTATAGCCCTGCATTCTGCGCTTTCTTGAAACGACGTCAAGCGCTGTGTACGGACGTGCATGACCTACATGAAGACCGTTACCCGACGGATACGGGAACTCAACAAGCCCGTAAAACTTTGGTTTTTCAGTCTCGGTATTGCTGCAAGCAAAAGCCTTGGCCTCGTCCCACTTTGCCTGCCATTTTTTCTCGATATTAGTAAATTCGTATTTCATAACACACTCACCCTTTATTCTTTAGTGATAAATTGTTCAACATCAATTCTCTCAGCATCCGCCCAAACGCGGTCGAGCTGATAGAAATTTCTTGCCTCTTCGGTAAAGATATGAATAACAACGCTTAGGTAATCGAGGAGTACCCAGATATCATTTCCGTGGCCCTCAACGTGATGAGCTCTCTCACCAAGCTGCTCAAGCTGATATTCAATTTCTTCCTTCAGAGTTTTAACATGCGTATTCGAGGTCGCTGTACAAAGCACAAAGTAATCAGAAAGAGAGGTAATTTCCTCAATCTTCAAAACCTCAATATCACGCGCCATCTTTTTATCAAGCGCATTTATCGCGCATTTTAAAATTTCCTGCGGACTCATTCAGTTTTCCTCCTATTCTCCCGAACTTGCATCGTTCGTTTCAGGGACAAATTTAAATATATCAATATCATCAATCGGCTCAATGTATGGATTAAACACTTCGTTTATCATACTGAGGAACTGATTCTCATACGGGAAGAAGTATGAAAGTTTCTGATAATATTGTCCCTCACCAGGGATAATATATGTAGCAAGATCTGTTTCCAAATTCATCGAAAGTGCTTCTTTGCCAAGCCAGATCAAGTTGCCGATAGTCAAGTCGGTTTCAACATTGTCCATAACAATTTCGCAAAGCTCAGGTAACTTTGAAAGAGTCGACGGAGAAATCATCTTCTTCATAAGCGCATTTATAAACTGTTGCTGGGCTCTGACTCTTCCGATATCGCCCTCGACATACCCATAGCGATAGCGCATAAAGCACATAGAATCATATCCGTCAAGCGTCTGAAGACCTTTATCAATATCAATATACAAATCCTGCGTCGGGTCTGTATATTTCATATTGCGCTGAACGTCTACTTCAACACCACCGATTGCGTCAATCATATCAACAAAACCCTGTGTGCTGACGATAACATGCTTATCGGGCTTAAAACCGATTATAGTTTCAATTTCATCGTATAGTTGCTCAATTCCACCAAGTGGGTAAGCTGCGTTAATTTTCTTATTGGAACGCTTTACATTTATAATCGTATCGCGCGGAATACTGAGGACATTAAGCTTCTTCGTTTCAACATTAAACGAAGCGAGCATAATCGAGTCGGTATGAACGCCGTTTAAATCCGTACCAACGATAAGAACATTGTAAAAATTCTCCTTACGGCGTGAATCACGGACCTTAATCTTCTCATCCTCTTCTTTTTTCTCAACCATTTCGGGTTCTTTTGTCGGTGTGTCAATCTCAGGTGGCTTTACATATGACAACCACATCGCACCTGCAACACAAGCAACAACCAATAAAAGAAGTAATAAAATAACCAGACCGCGATGGGATTTTCTTTTCTTTTTTCTGCGCTTTTCCTCGCCGTACATTTTCATCGCTTCAATATCCTTTCCATCTCGTCACGGGCAGCAAACATAGCAGGATGTACCTGCTCATTCCCTTCGTTCAAATACGAAATTGTTCTGTTTATACCCATAATACAAGCTGAGTTCAAATCAGTTTCTGCTTCTTTTCTTATTTCTTCAACACCGGGAAAGCATCTGCCCGGTTCAATCAAATCCGCAAGCCAGAGGCACTTATCGAGAGTTGTCATATCACCATTTCCCGTCGTGTGATACAGAATTGCTCTGCAAATATCCTCACTTGCGCCAAATTCTTCCTTTGCAACTTCAGATGCCGTTATCGCGTGGATAAGCTGTGGCATACTTAAAACAAGGCTATCTAATATAATACCACGCTTTTTACACAATTTCAACTGATTTTCAACACTTTCTTCCTTAGTTATATCGTGTAAAAGTCCTGCAATGTAAGCATCCGTTTCCGACGCGCCATATCGAGCGGCAAGCTCTTTTGCAAGGTTTGCGCAGTTAAACGTATGCTTCGCTCTTTTTTCACTGAGTCTTTCTCTGACAATATTCTCAATTTCCGAAACATTATACTTCATATAAATGCTCCTTTGAGATATACTCAAAAACACCGTCGGGCAAAAACTGCTTTTTCGCGCAAATATTTTCGCGCAGCTCGGTAGACGAAATTGGAAGCGGTGCTACTTCGACAAAGCAAACTTCAGCGCCCATCGGTTTTAGCGTTTCAATGTGCGCTAAAATAGCCTTATGATCTCCGTCATTTCGCGCTATTACCGCAATTTTTGCGACCGCAAAAATGCGGTGCGGCTCAAACCAATCCTGAATGGTGAGCAGCATATCTGTACCAAGGATGAAATAAAGCTCATCATTCGGATATTTTTTCTTTAACTCCTCAAGAGTGTCTGCAGTATAGCTCTTACCCTCGCGAGTAATTTCAATATCACTTACCTCAGCATCAATTCTGCGCGCGGCAATGCGCGTCATTTCAAGGCGCGCTTCTCCACTTGCAAAAAGCTTGGGTAACTCCTTATGTGGCGGAATATTAGACGGTATTAAAATTATTTTTTCTAAGTTTAGCTGCTCGCGCGCAGCCTTTGCTGCGTGCAGGTGACCTATATGCGGCGGATTATATGTTCCGCCCATAATTCCTATCTTCATTACTTTGTTAAAACTATCTTTTTATCTTCCGGATTTTCGCGATACATAACAAACTTCGTTCCGATAACCTGGACGGGCTCTGCATTTAAAGCCTCACAGAGAGCATTACAAACCTCACGCGGTGAAAGGAGCGAGTTTTCAAGAACTCTGCCTTTTATAAGCTCGCGAGCGCGGAGCGCATCGTCAGCCTGTGCGATTAAAGTTTCGCTTATTCCGCCCTTACCTACCTGAAGTATTGTATCAATTGTATTCGCCATAGCGCGAAGCTCAGCGCGCTGTTTACTTGTAAGCATAATTTTATCTCCTTATAAAATCTCTTTTAATTTATCACGCAAAAGCGCGAGAGAACGTGCGCGGTGCGAGATTTCATTTTTTCTCTCAGCTGTAATTTCAGCCATAGATAAGCCTTCCTCAGGCACAAAGAAAACCGGATCATATCCGAATCCGCCCTCGCCCTTCGGAGCGGTGAGAATCTCGCCTTCAATTTCGCCGCGTGTTATAATCTCGCGACCGTCGGGAAAAATACAGCAAATTGACGATACGAATTTCGCCCGTCTGTTCTCTTTCCCTTCCATATTCTTAAGTAAATACTCATATCGCTCGGTATCATTGCTGCAAAGCTCGCCACCATAGCGTGCGGAATAAATTCCCGGCTCTCCCCCGAGTGCTTCTACCATAAGTCCCGAATCATCCGCAACCGCGGGAAGACCTGATATTTTCATAGCCGCCTCTGCCTTTAACTTCGCATTCTCTTCAAATGTAAGCCCTGTTTCCTCAACATCAGACTCAATTCCCGCGCCACGAAGAGAAAGCGCTTCAATGTTAAAATCCGAAAGAATGGCTGATAACTCTTTTAACTTTTTCTTATTATTTGTCGCAATTATAAATTTCATTTCTATTCACCAAGCGCCTTCTTCTGCAGAGCGATAAGCTTCTTTACTCCGCTTGTTGCAAGGGTAAGTAATTTATTAAACTCGCTCCTGGTAAACGGTCTCTCCTCGCCGGTGCCCTGAATTTCAATAATCGAGCCATCCTCATCCATAATTACGTTCATATCAACGATAGCGCGGCTATCCTCACCGTAATTCAAATCGAGCATACAAATCTCATCAATTATACCGACGCTTATTGCCGCCGCATACTTTCTAACGGGATTCTTGTTTAAAATTCCGCGTTCAACCATTCGGTTACACGCAAGCTTTAAAGCGACAAGTGCACCCGTAATTGACGCGGTGCGAGTACCGCCGTCCGCCTGGAGCACATCACAGTCAACCGTTATCGTGTTAGCACCAAGCGCTTCCAAGTCAACAACACTGCGAAGTGCGCGGCCGATAAGACGCTGAATTTCAGCCGAGCGACCCGAGAGCTTGAGAGATGAAATATCTCGTCTGCTTCTGGTATGAGTTGAGCGCGGAAGCATTGAATATTCAGCCGTAACCCAACCCGTTCCCTCGGGAACATATTTAGGCGCACCTTCTTCAAAGGACGCGTTGCACAGTACGCGCGTATCACCCATTTCAATAAGAACGCTTCCCTCTGCATATTTAGTATAGTCAAGCGTAATTTTCGCTTTTCTTATCTGTTTTTCGTTTCTTCCGTCTGCTCTAATCATTTTTTCCTCCTAAAATAACGCATCAACAAAGCTCTCAGCATCAAATGGCATAAGATCGTCCATTTGCTCGCCGACACCCACAAATTTAACCGGAATACCAAGGCTTTCACAAATTGAAATTACAATGCCGCCCTTTGCAGTTCCGTCAAGCTTTGTTAAAACAATTCCGTCAACACCGCAGGCTTCGTTAAACTGTTTAGCCTGCGAAACCGCATTCTGACCTGTAGCCGCGTCAAGTACCAGAAGCTTTTCAATTTTAGCACCCGGTGCCTCACGCTCTATAACTTTACCGATTTTTGAAAGCTCATTCATTAAGTTCTGCTTATTGTGAAGTCTGCCCGCAGTGTCGCAAATAACGACATCAACACCTCTGGCTTTTGCCGCTTTCACCGCATCGAACACAACCGCTGCAGGGTCAGCACCCTCCTCGTGACGGATGATGTCAACCTTTGCTCTGTCTGCCCAGATTTCCAGCTGATCTGCGGCAGCAGCTCGGAAGGTGTCTCCTGCCGCAAGCAGCACCTTCTTGCCCTCGTTTTTCAAGAGATTTGCAATTTTACCGATACTCGTCGTCTTACCAACGCCGTTTACGCCGATAACAAGGATTACCGACGGCACGGTATCAAGCACCATTGCAGAATCGTTACGAGTCATAATATCTTTTAAAATAAGTTTAAGCTCAGCGCTTATCTCCTCAGATGAACGGAGCTTTTTAGCCTTGGCATTATCACGCAGCGTTTCAACGACATTCATAGATGTAGCAGCACCGAGGTCTGCCATAATAAGCGCTTCCTCAAGCTCATCAAAAAAATCGTCGTCAAGCGGAGTGAATGTTTTTATAATTCCCTCAACCTGATTTGCAACCGCCTCGCGCGTTTTTGTAAGACCTGCTTTAATTTTGTCAAAAAATCCCATTGGTTTCTCCTTATTTAAGCTTCATATTAAGCTCATGCTCAACCTCGGCAATGCTGATTGTAAGCATTTTTGAAATGCCCGCATCCTGCATTGTAACACCGTAGAGCACATCAGCTTCCTCCATAGTACCGCGGCGATGAGTGATGACGATAAACTGCGTTGTCTTTGTAAGCTTTCTTAAATAATTTGCGTATCTGACAACGTTAACATCATCAAGTGCCGCCTCAATCTCATCAAGTACACAGAACGGAGTCGGGCGAACCTTCATAATTGCAAAATAAAGTGCAATTGCAACGAATGCGCGTTCACCGCCTGATAAAAGCGTAATCGTCCTTAAGCTCTTGCCCGGTGGCTGAACCTTGATTTCGATACCGCTCTCGAGTACGTTTTCAGGGTCATCGAGAGATAATTCTGCCTTACCGCCGCCAAATATTTCGGTAAAGGTCTCGGAGAAGTTATCGTTTATAACCTTAAACTGCTCTGCAAAAATTTCCTTCATACTCTCGGTAATACCGGAAATTTTATCTAAGAGCTCAGCTTTTGCCTTCTCCAAATCGTCTCTCTGCTCGGAAAGGAAGGTATAACGCTCGGATACGCGGTCGTATTCTTCGATTGCACCGAGGTTAACGGTACCGAGTTTCTTGCGCTCAGCTTTAAGCGTTGAAATGCGCGAGTTATGCTCGCCCATATTCTCAATCGGGCGACGCATTTCACTTGCGGCACCGATTGTAAGCTCATAGTTTTCCCAAAGCTTGTCGCTTATTACCTGCTCCTCGCCCTCGGCGCTCTGAACTCTTCCCTCAAGTCTTATTCTTTCGCGCTCGAGATTTAATATCTCAGCGTTCTTATCCTTGCTTTCTTTATCCTTTTTATTACGCGCTGCCTCGAACTCGAGCTTCTTAGCGGAAAGCTCTTCAATCTGCTTATCAATAGCGCTGAGTTTTTCATCAAAGCTTTCAGCATTTTTATTTATAGCATCTATTTGAGCATTAAGCTCAGCATTCTTGGACTTATACTCGCCGATAAGAGCGTGCTTCTGTTCATTATCACCCGAGAGTTCTTCAGCGAGTTTTGTAAGCTCGTCTATCGCACGATTTGCCTCATTCTGTTCAGCCTGAGCGGAAGCAAGACTCTCGCGCTTTGAGCTTAACTTTTCATTCATCTCATCGCGAAGTGCACGCATTCCCTCATTTTCAGAAAGTAAAGTATCAATTTCGTTTGATAATTCACTGGCTTTTTTATCAAGCTTTTCAATTTCAACTGATAATTCTTTAATTTCACTATCCTGAGCTTTCTGCTTTGCCTCCTCGGCGTTGATTTCATTTTCAAGCTCGAATATGCTCTCCTCACCGCTCTCGATGATTAACTTGCAGTGATTAAGCTCGGTATCTGCGCGAAGAAGAACATCCTCAGCCGCGCGTTTGTCGTTTTCATAAACTTCGCTCTCATAAATAAGCTTATTAAGCTCGCGCTCAGCCTCGGTCTTCTCATTAAGAAGTTGCTCGCTCTTTGTCTTTATATCACTTATTTTCTTAGTTAAAGCCTCAATTTCATTTGTTCTGCTTAAAATGCCGGCGTTTTTACTCACGCTACCGCCGGTATATGTACCACCTGCATTTATAACCTGACCATCGAGCGTTACGATTCTGAATTTGTAGGAATAAGCTCGTGCAAAATTCGATGCGTTATTGATATTATCGATCACCGCAATTCTTCCAAGCAAGTACTCAACAACATTTTTATACTTAGCATCGTGAGAAACGAGTTCACTTGCAACACCGATAAAGCCCTCGTGCTTTTCCATACCCTTTTCGGTTAAAACATTTCCTTTTACAACCGAAATCGGCATAAATGTAGCGCGGCCGCCGTTATCGCGCTTCAGCAAGTTCATACCCGCTTTAGCAGACTTTTCATCGTCTACAACGATGTTCTGCAGTGCACCGCCAAGAATTGTTTCAATCGCGGTTGTGTACTCATCGTCAACTCTTATAAGCTTTGCAATAGTACCGTGAACACCGCGAAGCTCACCGTGCTCCGAATACTTGTGAACACGCTTGACAGCACCTGAAAAGCCCTCCATATCACGCTCTAAATCGCGCAATATCTCAAGCTTATGCTCAAATGCGTATAATTCACCCGTAAGCTTAGAATATGCCTCACTCGCTGAGTTGACCTTCTCTTCGCGTTTTTTCTTTTTGAGCGCAACGCCGGCTAGAACATTGTCTGCCGAAGAGACAATTTCCTCTGCCTCGGTTTTGTTTTTGGTAAGCTCACGTTTTTCTTCTTTTGCCTTATTTAACTTTTCTTCGGTATCCGCCATCTGCGCCTTTAATTCATCAATACGAACTGCGCGCGCCTCATTTTCAGCGGAAAGTGCTGATTTTTTAATCTTATTTTCCGATGATTTATTCTCAACTTCGCTTTTTTCACTCTGTAGCGTTGATAACTTTTCTCCTGCACTGTCGGACGATTCAAGAGCTTTTCTGATTTCCTCGCTTATTGCAAAAATTTCGGAATTTAGCTCTTCAGAAAACTTTGAAAGCTCTGCTACTTTTGCTTTTCGTTCAGCAATTTGACTTTCAATTCCACCTGCGCGGTTTTTCTCGTCATTAATTTCTTCGTTTATGCGCGCAACATTCTGAAGATTATTTTCAATCGTATTCTTAATAAGCGCAATTTCATTTAAAAGCTCGTTCTTTTCACGCTCTGTATCAAAGCGATTTGCTCTTGCACTTTCAATTTCGCTGTCTTTTTCGCGCATTTTCTCCGACAATACTTCCATTTCCTGGTACATTTCATCAAGAGCAGACTTACCGCGAGCAAACTGAGAATTTGCGATATTAAAGTCGTTTTTAAGCTTGGTTAAGCTTTCGCGGCTGCGATCGAGCTGATGCATCCATAAATCAATCTCAAGAGTTTTGAGTTCATCGTAAATATGCAAATAACGGCGTGCATCCTCTGCCTGCTTTTCAAGCGGGCCGACCTGCAATTCAAGTTCGCTTATAATATCACGAATTCGGGTTAAATTTTCTTCGGTGGCATCAAGCTTACGCTCTGCCTCCTCTTTGCGGTGACGGAACTTTGAAATACCTGCCGCCTCTTCGAATACTTCGCGACGATCCTCGCTCTTAACTGATAAAATCTCGTCAATTCTACCCTGACCAATAATTGAATAACCGTCACGACCTAGACCTGTATCCATAAAGAGTTCGTGAATATCGCGAAGGCGAACAGCCTTGCGATTGATATAGAATTCACTGTCGCCCGAGCGATAGTATCTGCGCGTTACCATAACCTCGTTATACTCGGTTTCAAGCACGCCGTCAGAGTTGTCAATAGTTAGAGAAACCTCAGCATATCCTACAGGATTTCGCTTTAAAGTACCGCCAAAAATGACGTCCTCCATCTTCGAGCCGCGCAAAGTTTTCGTTGACTGCTCACCAAGCACCCAACGAACCGCATCTGATATATTCGATTTACCGCTTCCGTTCGGGCCGACAATAGCTGTAATGCCGTCGCCGAAGGTAAGCGTAGTCTTATCCGGGAAGGATTTAAAACCTTGAAGTTCAAGCGATTTAAGACGCAAGAAAATCACATCCGTTTCTTTTTTGTCAATATTATTATTGTACCAATTTTTTAAGCATTTTGCAATAGTTTAACATTTCTTCCTTGACGAAATTCAAAAAAAGAGTTAAAGTTTAAATAGTGCAATGGAAAGGAGCGTGTATATGGCAAAAATAAAGTATATTTTAGGAAAACTAATTGCTGTTATTCTCTCAGCAATTCTTATAATTTGTTGCTTCGTACCGTTCCAGCGAGCGCGTGAAAACACACAGGAGGAATACCGCGACGCGTACCGTTACACACTAAGAGCACAGGAGTACTACCGCGCATTAAACTCTGCCATAAATAACTTGAATCAATTCGCTGTTGGATTTGAAATAAACAACGCATTCAATGTGCTTAACACCTCGAAAGGTCTTTTTGACAACGATGCCATCTTACACCGCAAGCTTAGTCAAGCGCGCGCAGCTCTTCAATTCATTCCCGATCCGGGAAGTCGCTCTCTTGTTTTGGCAATCAACGAATCCTTTGAAGCATATAGCGAGTACCGCGATTTGATTTTTTCTGCGCGTTATTCCGAAGATGAGTTTTTTACAGAGCTTCGCGACGCCCGAGCTGAGGTACGCAAATTCTCTAAGAAGTTAAAAGATATAATTTACAAATAAAAGCAGGTGCAAGCACCTGCTTTTATTTTATCTGTTTGTAGCTAAGAAGAAGAGCGCGATTGTTCCGGGGCCTGAGTGTGAGCCGATAACCGGACCAATGTAATTTGCCTTAACATCGAGCACACCGACCTTTTCCTTAACCTGAGCAGTCAGGTAAGCAACATCCTCATCAGCATCACCGTGGCTTATAAATACCACCTGTTTTTCCGGTTCAATTGCGGTTTCCTTCATAATTTTAACAAGCGAATCGATAGCCGCTTTTCTTCCACGCACCTTTGAAATCGGTACTAAATGTCCATCATTATCAACGTGCATAACCGGCTTGATACCGAGAAGCGTGCCGACAAAAGCAACTGCCGGAGAAACACGACCGCCACGCTTTAAGTGGTTTAGATCATCAACGGTAAAGAGGTGAGAAAGGTTGAGTTTATTATCCTCAAGCCACTTTGCGACCTCATCAATGCTCTTGCCCTCATCGCGCATCTTTGCTGCGTGGTAAACAAGAAGTCCCTCGCCCATTGAAGCTGCGAGTGTGTCAACCGCAATGATCTTTCGATCAGGATACTTTTCAAGAAGCTCGTCACGCGCCATACAACCTGCGTTATATGTACCGCTGAGACCGGATGAGAACGCGATGTATAAAATATCCTTACCTTCATCTAAAATCTTGGAAAACTCCTCCATAAAGACAGCCGGAGTGATCTGCGTTGTAGTAGAGGTTGCGCCGTCACGGAGCTTGTTGTAAAACTCGACAGGATCAAGGCCCTTGTCGCCAATTGTATCAACATAGGTTTCTTCACCCATAGTAAACTTAAGCGGAATAACGGTAATCTGAAGCTCATTTATCATCTGAGCGGATAAGTCGGTAGTAGATTCTGTCACGATAACATAACTTGACATATTTAACCCTCCAAGTAAAAAAGCATATTATAAGTAATTTTACCACAAAAATCTAAAATACGCAAATATTTTTTCAAAAAGAAAGCGACCGCAAATTGCGGTCTCTTATTTTAGTTCTTGCTAAAGTAATCATCGCGGTATGTCTTGGTAGCATCAAACATATCGACCATTGATGCATATACAGTTCTTTCAAGAGCG
>JAZPZP010000111.1:0-22725 GCA_045544695.1 Eubacteriales bacterium
GGCGTGCCACCCCGACATCACGCGGGTCATGAAGAATGGAATATGGTGGGTGTAGCGTAGTTGGTTAACGCGTCAGATTGTGGCTCTGAAGACCGAGGGTTCGAGTCCCTTCACTCACCCCATTTAAAAATTTTACAGGGTCGTCTGGCCCGCCGCGTCCTATACTGGGATGTCGCCAAGAGGTAAGGCACCAGACTTTGACTCTGGTATTCGTAGGTTCGAATCCTGCCATCCCAGCCATGACCCACTAGCTCAGTCGGCAGAGCACCTGCCTTTTAAGCAGGGTGTCCGGAGTTCGAATCTCCGGTGGATCACCAAAAAGAAAACCTTGTATTGCTTGTATTTCAAGCTTTACAAGGTTTTTTGTTTTTTATTTCCCTTTTGCATTTCTATGGTATTTTAATGCTTTTCGCGGTATATTTAGGCAGTCAAAATGCAGTCAAAGTTTATTTCATCATCCTTGCGAGCATTGCCGCAACTTCTGCACGAGTTATAGGCTTGTCCGGGCGAAATGTTCCGTCGGCATAGCCGTTTACAACTCCCGCTTTCTGAAGCTTTTCTATGTATTCTCGCGCCCAGTGGTTTGAAATGTCCCTAAAGCTTGCGCTCGGGTTCTTTAATTGCAGTTTATATCCTCGCGCGATTGCATCAGCAATACTCTCTGCAATCTCGTTTTCATTTGCACGATAAATCGTGAGGTCGTCAAAGTCATCAATGAAGCATGTCTCGAGCAGAGCCGCAGACACTCCCTGTCTCTTTGCCTCGGCAATAACCGCGAAGTCTTTACGCTTTACGCCTCTGTTTTTAAAACCAAACTCCGATAGTGCCGCAACAATCTTCTCTTCAACCGTGATGATCTTCTCCGCACGAGTGACATAAACCTCACTTCCGGTACTGAATCCGTCTGCATTCTCTTCGAAAGCATTGAAATGTACCTCAAGAACATAATCGTATGATTTGAAATCAAAATGCTTGCCCTCAACTATGAGCTCGTGATATAAACTCTTCTGCATATCGTAAATATCAACTTCGCACTCATAGTCTAAAAGAAAGCTTTTAATCTTCGGAACGAGCCTTCTCGCAAGCTCTTCTTCCTTATGTCCGAAAGCAACTGCGCCGGAATCGCCTGCGCCATGTCCGGCAACGATTAAAATTCTCACGATATTTTCCCCTCCAGTTCGTCAATTCTGTGTTGATTGGATTTTGAGCGCTGTTCTACAATATACATCCGCTCGACCATATTATTATGTTTCTCGACCTTCTCCTCAAGCTGCTCAATACGGTATGTAGTAAGGTTGTTCGTCTTTACTGCAATGATAATCTGACAGACAACGCTCGCAGCTGCAGTTATAAGCGCAACAATTACAGCCTCCGTCATTCGTCCTTGCCCTCCTGTTTAATGACCTGGTTAACGTAAACGCTCGCACCGGCGCAGAGCACACCCTGAGTGATCGCCATAAACATTGCGCCAAACACTTCCGCTGTTCCGACGAAAGAAACCGTCGATGCAATATAAATAGCCGCAAGTGCAATTCCAATTAAACCAAGTGTAAGTGGAATGTGCTTATCCGGAAACGCTCCACTCATTTTAAGATTTGCACCGATTATGTACAAAACAGGAATAAGTACCAAAAGCTCCGGTCTGATAAATTCTCTTAAATTTTCCATTTTTATTTCCTCCTAAATTTACTACTCTGTCACCTTTTTACGCACAACCAAAAAGTCACAATTCTGACTTGTTATATTTTGAATTGGAATGCGATAAGTACACAAATCGTATAAATTGACATAATGGCAACCTGCATCACTATCAGCAACTAAAGCCTCTCCAATGCCATTGACTCCATACAGTACAACTGCGTGACCACCTTCCCCTTCGCTCCCTTGCGTAGTCGAGTAATGGTAAACATACGCACCTTCTTTTAAAGCGTTATAGACCTCCTGCAATCTTGCTTGTGTACCGCCATCGTAATGGGTAACACTATAACCAAGTGCCTCTAAAATCGCCTTTGCATTTGCAATGGTTTTCGGGTGTTTTCCTAACAAACTCGGATCAATGCTCGCTAACACACTTTCGAAGTCCTTCGGTGACGATAACGATACATTCTCAATCGCTGAATAAATGTGTGCTAAACAGCAAACAGAACATCCTGTTTCGTATTTATCCGTTGTCGTTCCGTACACTTCATTAACCCACTCTGGATCGCGCTGATTGAACAATGAAACCAATCGGTTTTCACATGCCTCATAAGTGCAAACACTCCAATAATCTGTTGAATTATCTGCAATCGGTGTTGAGTAAGTACCTAAGGCATTCGCAGGCAATGTCGACCAATCAAACTGCACACGGCTATTAAAGAATGCATAATTGCCTATCTTGGTAAGCTGTGGCAAAAAGGATAAGTTTTTCAAGTTGTATGTACACTCAAACGCATAATCTCCAACTTCTGTTATATTGCCGCTGCTCTTAACACAAGATAAGTTAGCACACATCAAGAACAATGACTTTGGAATTGTTGTAATGCTTCCAATATCTGCCGTAAATAACAACGAACAATATGCAAACGCTTGATTCCCCAACTGTGTTAAGTTTGGGAACAATGCTTTCTTTATTTTTGTCCTCTCAAATGCAAACTTGCCCACGCCTTTTATCTGCTCGGTATTTTTGATAGAACATAGATTGGTTGAACTTCTAAATAATGCATTCGGAATTTCGGTCACGGTTATCGGAAAAACAATTTCTTTAATTCTCGAATTCATTGCAAAAGCTGCATCCTGAAATCCTGTCACAACTGTACCGTCAATAACTTCGGGAATAACTAATTTTTCAGGCAAGTCACCTATCGAACTACCTTCCCCACCATTTTCAAAATTATCACTTTCTGCAAATGGGTATGTTCCCTTTGGTGGGCGTTCACCTGTTGACATTGTGCCATTTCCTCTGTATATATTTTTTAACGAAACAAGTCCGTCATAGTCAATGTCGAAGTATTTCGCATCAGTAGGCTCCTCCGCAGCTCTTTTCTCCACTGCCTCTTCAACGCTCTCCCCGCTCGACATTTTAATCTGACTTGCCGTAACTCCGTGCGGATTTCCCGAATTCGCTGCGTGTTCATCAATGCTATTTCGGATCGTCTCCAAAATAGCAGTCGCACCGATATTTGCTAAAATCTTTGTCTTTTGGTAATCCGAAAGCGCCGTCGCCGTCACAAGATCAGCCTGTGGGAAGTTGTGCGAATCAAAAAGTATAGCATCTTCGAAATCCTCTCTCGTTTCCGGGGTGCCTTCATCAGAAGAACTATCAATAATACCGCTCATAACCACTTTTAGATCATCAAATCGCAAACGCAATTCGCCATTTAATCCACCGGTTGTTCCTTTTAAAACAATCTTGTCAGCTCCGTTTTTCCAGTTCTGCAGCTCATTAATATCCTTCTCGTTGTTTACGCTTTTCTCTTTCGCTATACGAATATCGTCCATTCTCGCGCTATGTTCCGAAAGCTTCTCTTCAACGCTCTCCCCGCTCGACATTTTAATCTGACTTGCAGCTTCGTTGGAAAGAAGCTCCTCAATAATGCCGTTTATTGCCGCTTTAATTTCATTATCACCTCGGCTGTCGAAAATCGCCTTAAGCTCATCCGCAGAAATTTCGTCATCAGCCGGATAATCCGGTAACTTCTTAATATTATCTTTATACCCGTTTATTTTTCTATCACCCAGTGCCATAATAATTCTCCTTTCACTCTCCCTCATCCAAAGCCTTCCCCTTGCGGGGAAGGTGTCGGCACAAGCTGACAAATGAGGTGTTATTTATTTAAAAACAATCGAATAGAACTGATACGGCGCCGTCCCCCAGAATCCCTGTCGCTCAAGCTCCGCAATGATATCCGCTTTCTTCTTAAGACCGCGGCACGCATCGATAATCTTATAATATTTCTTCTTTGTAAGATTACCCCACTTAGAGTGCGCCTCACCGTATCTTTTCTGCTTTGCCTCGGTAAGAAGTGAATAGTAAAAGCTCTCCTCATCCGTGTAGTCAATCGGATTTTTAAGCTCACCGCCCGACAAGTATTTGTCAAGCTCACTCTTAGCCTCAGGAGAAAGACCCTCGGTATTGAAAATAAGATAACGGCGGAGCTCCGCATTGCTCTCCTCTTTCTTAGTCGAGTTAACGAACTCCTGAACCGGAAGCGGAAGCGCCTTCGTGAATTTCTCTCGCGTTGCCTCAGATGTATCTTCAGACGCAAGTGTTTCTCCGCTAAGTGTTTTAAATGTGTCATACGAAACTCCGTATTTCTCATTCATAGTTCTTGCCGTCGCCTGCGCTTTCGGTGAAAGCATCGAAATTTCCGGAACATAAGTCTTTTCATACTTTGAAACATGCTCGTCCGCACCAAGCATTGTTTTTTTCGCAATCTCGATTCTCTTGCGACGCAACTCATCCACAAGCTTCTTTCTCTCCGAATTGTTCGGCATTGTGTTGATAAGTTCTCGTTCCCGCTTCATCAGAGCCGACATTTCCTTGCTGGCCTTAATATAGTATTTTTCTTTATACTCTATCGGCGGAACATAATCCTCAGGCAGTCCCGATGTTTCTTCGAAATCCCGTGCCTCTGTCGTTGTCTCTTGCTTTTCATCATAAAAGTCGTTTATTGGTTGCGATGAGTAAAGTGGATCTGTTGTAAACTTTTTTTGTATTGCACTTGAGATAGGAAGTGCAAGCCTCTCAAAAGTGTTATCGTATTTTCCTGTTGTCATTGGAAGTAAAACATCACTTACGACACCGCCTTTAGAATCAAGCCACTCGTCAAGCTTCATCGGAGAAATGAACGGAAGCATTTTAGCCACACCTTTAGAAAATCCACTTGTATTCACATCATATTGCAAATATGGCGAGAGATCCTTTAAATTTTCCGGAACTATCTCACTTCCTGTCCAATCCCGGTTATTTTTCCAAATGTTATAATCCGCTATGTATGCATTAGCCGTAAATGGATTAGCTGGCACAACATTATTAGCAATATTGGGTACTAAATCTTTAAATGCTTGTTCATCTCCGTCTATCGCACGTAAGGTTCTCTCAAAAAGTCCAACAAGTGCAACTCCATACTCTCGCGACTTTGGAATCTTATAAAACGACTTTGGATATCCGTTCTCATCTTTGTTCCAGATATTCGGTAGAATATAATTGTTATCCTTGACATAATTTGAAAGTTCTTCGTAATACGGATTGTCATCATTTCCTGCCACTCCAAAAAGCTTTGGAATTAATGCCTCAAACACCATGTGAGCTATAATTCCGCCCAACCCACCTTTAACAAGTGTCATAGCAGCGCTTTTCGGTGTTTTAAACTGTCTACCAATTTTGTCTATACCCTGCACGCCTGCATTAAGGTACATAACAAATGAGTCCGCAGCTTTTGTCCATCTACCGGAGCGTGAAAAGTTCGTCGTAATATCCGCTGCTGCAAGAATTGCTTTCTTTCGGTTCTCTGGTGTATCGCCGTGCTTCTCAAGATAATTTAAATACTCGGCAAATCTTACCGCCTGATCCGAGATGTGTCCGACAGCATTCATTGCATCTCCGAATTTTTGAAACCCCTTTTTCACCACGTTTTTTTTGCTATATTTCTTATCATAGCTCGAAACGAATCCGCTTTTTACATCATAAAAACCGCCGCGAGCTCCGCCGAGTGCTTTGTACTCTTTCCACTTATCGGAGTCGGTTATAATTTCCTTTGCCGCCCGTGCAACTTGTGATGTATATTTTGCCGGATTATTAACAATCGAGTTTACATATCCTGTCTGAACATCTTTTATCATATTGATTATAGCAAAAAAGGGGTTATGCGTTGTGATAAGCCCCTTTGGTACCCCGGTAATTACGCGGCCTATCTTCTCTGCCTCAACCATGTGCGGATTAACAAGCATATCAAGTGCTTCATATATTTCAGGAGATACTGTAATCGACTTGCGTTCGGAACCGTCCCACATTGAAACTATAAGCTCGCCACTTGGAATCGATCGTGCGCTTCGCAGTTCATCATTTTCAAGTAAGCTCCATAATTCATCGGCGCTTGGAGCTGTTTCTTCCGACCACTCTTCGGGCGTAATACTGTATCCCGCACGTAATGCTTCATTAGGATTTGTCTCTGCAAATCGTCTGAGATCTAAAAAAACATCATTTTTTCTCTGTGCACGCACAAATTTATTTATGTATGTCGCAAAGCTGTCACGAATGTCCATAACCTCATCAATTCCGCCGACTGCCTCATTTATAATCCGGGCCGTTTGAATTCTACCCCGATTTGCAATTGTTTCAAAAACTCCCGCATCTTTCCGAAGTGCCGGAACATAATGCGGATATTTTTCTTCAAGCTTTTCGAGTGCTTCAATGTCCATAAGTCCACCATCGACAACCCACTTGCGCATAAAAATCTTCCACCATGCATAAAACTCTTCGGAAAGTGATTTGAATTCCGGATTTTCTGTTTCTAAGTGTGATGCTATCGCCAAGCTGTCTCCTTCCAACTTATCAACAAACACCGGCTTACCCGCATGTATTCTATCCACATTATGCAAGTGCAAAAGATAATCGTTAAATGCCTTCTCTTTGCCCTTTGGAATCTTTTTGCACATTTCAGACCAAGACGGCATTTTCTCACCGTCAATCGTTATCTGATTACCGTTAATGTCATACATACCTATGTCCATAATAGCATCAACGATTCCGCCCGCACTTCTTACCTGTTGAACAAGATCTTCCGAAGTAATAGCTGAATCTCCTCGCACCTTACGCTGACCTCTTGACAATCTCTCAAGTGGCGCCTGCGAGCTTATCGTCTTTTGATACAAATATCTATAAGTGTTTATAACTTTGCTTGCAATTTGCTTAATTGCGCCCGGTCTTTCAGTTTCTTCCGGTTGTGGGTCTTCAATGTCAGCTAACGTCTCCGAAACCTCCGCGTCGGATAACGCCTCGCTTCCCTTGAGAGATTGACGAGGCTCTGAAACTTCATTGTCGAAACTTTCCTCAAAATTGGTATTGCTTTTTTCTTGAGAATTGTATATACTATTATTAGAGGTTTGAACATTTGCCTTATCGCTTTTTGCGGTTTGGTTTTCGGCGGCATGTAAAGTCCGCCGGGTGTTCGCCTCTTTTTCTTTTTCTGCATTATAGCTATAAACAAAATTTCCGTCGGGTTTTTCTTTTATATTTATCGTAACTGTGTACGGAGTCACTTCCGTTTCCCCATACTCTTGATAAAGAATTTCATTTATAAAATAATGCCACTCTTTTACATCTTTATGAGGTTCTGTTTTCTTTCCTTTTTCTGCTTCATGTCCATTGTATTCGGCCTCAGATAAAATTTGATAATAATCGTCAGCCAAGTTCAATGTCACTCTCTGTTCCGAGCTTGTTCCATGACGATTCCCACCCATAAGTTTGCTTGCATCTGTTTTTTTGCTCAATGTCGGGTCGTATGTTGGGTCGAACTGTGCTTGTATCGTCCGAGTAGTTCCATCGTCATTTTTTACGACAAGAGTAATTGGTTTTTTACTCCACACATTTTGAATATATGACAGAATGCGTTTTGCTTTTTCTGTTTTAGGCGTTCCTTTAGGAAAATTCCCTTCATAAATTCCGCGCCCTGTTTTTTCGTCATATCCTTTAAATAAAAACCTACTCTCACCGCTGAGTTCAGCGGTGTTTTTATTTGTTGTCGTCGCCTCAAGCGCGGCGAGGAGTTTTCCCTGCGCGGTCTCGGCGCGGCGTTTTTCAACACCTGTGAGCTTTGCCGCAACGCGACGAATTCCGTCCCATACCCTCTGAAGCATATTGCGGTCGCCTCTGTGCTTGTTTATGAAGTTATCTAAAACCTTGGTATCTCGAATGAGCTTGCCCGCATAGTTTGCAACCGCCTCGTCGAGCGCGCCGTCAGCCGAGATATTCTTTCCCTTCTCCTTATAAAGCGAAAGTAATCTCTCCGCCTCTGCCTGAACATCTGCCTCACCCAATACCGCGCTCTTGAACGCATCATATTCTGCAGGTGATACCTCTTGCATATAATGCGTGACCTCGTGACCGAGTAAAAATTCAAGCGGATTGCTGTTAAACTTCTCAATCGTGATTTCATTACCCGTAATCTCGGCATTTGCATTTCCGCCGTCAACCTCATCGGCAAACTTAACCTTAACACCTAAAGCACGCGCAACAATGTCAAGACTCTCCGCAACCCTCTTTGAAAGATTGTTTGCAACATAATCGTCAGAAACGAGTCCCACGTTCGGGTCATTAAAATCAATCTTCTCGTCAAACTGCGGCACAGGAAGTCCTCTGCTTCTTCCTGCAACCTTCCCCAAGCTATAAGCTCCGGTGCTCATAAATCCGCCGGAAAAAACTCCTCCGAGCAGTGCCTGTACCGTCCCTTTGACATTCAAATCAAAGTTTGCGGCACGGCGCGCCTCAGCTTCAGGCAATCTCGCCTTTTTGTACTTTTCGACTAAAAGATTAAAGTTGGACTTATCACCAAGAATTGCCATATCAAGCGCATTACCACCGATGTTTGATGCAACTTCCTCTAATCCCTCAATTACCGACTGCTTAGCAACAATTGGAAGAGCTTCGCGCCCGACTTTTGCCGCACTTTTCAATGCTCCTTTTATACCGTGCTCTGAAACTTCTTTAACAGCGCTCTTGCCTGCACTCTTTGCAATGTCGAAAAGATTATCAAGCGGAATTTTCTCTGTTGACGCCTCAAGCGCGCCCTTTGCCGTTGCATATGCAAAAGCTTTTCCCGGTGTCGCTCCGCGTTTCTGTGCGTCATATGCTTCACTTCCTGCACTTGAAAGTCCCATACTCACAAGCGCACCGGTAGGACCAAGCGGAAGCGCAACGAGGTTTTTGCCTATACCGAGACCTGCATCCATAAGCGTAACCGCAACGTCTCCGCCACCCTTTTCACGAATCTTTTCTTCCAATCCACTTCGGGTTGCTTCGTCTACATGAGAACCTACAAAATAATCAGAATTCAAATCCGTAGGCTCATACTTTCCGGTAATTGCATTTTTTGCCGCCTGAAAACCCGTCGCACCGTATGCAAGAGGCAGAGCTATTGTGCTTGCTATATTGGCAGGAACTCCGTATAAAAGTGGATGCTCTTTTGAAGCTTCTTTTCTCTTCTCGTTTTCTGCAGCCTGTCTGCGAGCATTTAAATCGCGCTCAATAATTTTGTAGTACTTTTTAAACCCTTTATTGTCGCCACGTGCCGCAAGTGCGCGAATAATTTGTTTTTCATCATCTGTTGTATAGCGTACATTTCTGCCGAAAACAGTCTCGTCGGCGCTCTCTAAATTCTTGAAATCGCGATAATACGGATCATTTAATATTCTTACTGCACGGTTTACATCTGTTTCCGCAAAACCCTTGTCGCTATGTGTCCACATCTGACTGCCGTGATGCACATCGTTTTTGAACCCGTCAGCACTTTTGACAGTGTTTTCAAACTCTTGTCTTTGCGCCTTTAAGTTATCCTCAAACTCTTCGGTGCGTTTTTCCTCGTAAAGTCTGTTTAAGGCTGAAAGCTCAAGTTTTGAATATGCCTCTTCGGGTATACCATCGCGCCATTTCTGTTCTGCTAAGAATTTTGCAGGTTTTTCGCTTTCCTTTTTGTCAATAACCGCTTTTATCTCCGCCGAGGAAAAACCGCTATATTCTGCCACAGCTTTTGCATAATACTGCGCACCGTATTTTTTCTCTGCAGCTCTCTGTTGTTGTGGAGTCCAAAGTGTAGCTTTTGAAGTCCTTCCCGGCTTATCCTTGTAAGATAGCTTTTTAGGCTCCCCTGTGTAAGGGGAGCTGTCAGCCTTGCCGACCGAGGGGTTGTCAGCCTTCTTCTGAAACGGTCCCGCTCTTCGGGAATTTAAAACGCTCTTCCCGCTCTTGGCTTCCCCTTGAGGAGAAGCTGTCGTCGCAGACGACTGATGAGGTGTTTTTTCCTTCTTCGGAAGCGGTAGAACATCTTTCTTAAGAGGAATAATATCCGGCTTTTCTTCCTCTTCAAAAGGATTGCGTAAAATATTTTTTAAAGCTTTATTTTTCTTACTCATTGGATATAATTTCTCCCGTTTAATTTAACCGTTAAAACCGCCCGTCGGCATATTGTTCCCACCGGAGTACACGTTTCCGCCACCGCCGTTTCCGCTACCAATCCTTTGCGCCTTATAATACATTGCAAGCGCGTCAAGCTCTGCCTGCGGCATACCTAAAACCGCGGCAGCATCACTCGGAACAACACCCAGCTGAATCCACGCCATATATTCGTTTTTCTTATCCTGTGTTTGGTTATAAGCACTCTCTGCCGCAGCATTATCCATTGCGTAGGCACTATTCGCCATCTGCAGCATAAGATTTGCATAAAACTGTGCATTCTGAAGGCGCATATTGGCAAGATTCTGTGCATAAGTCGCAAGTGACTCTGCCTTTTGAGCGTCTCCTGAAAGTCGTGCTTCCTCTATTTGAAGTTCAATCGCGCGAATTGCTTTATTTCGTGCAAGCTCTGCATCGGAAATCGCCTGCTGATACTGATTTCCAAGACTCGCAAGACTTGTTTCAGAGAATCCCGAATCAGCAAGCCCAAGGGATGCAAGTTGCTGAGCTCGCGCTCCATACGGATTAACCGCGGTGCGATATGCAGCATACGCTTTTCTCGCCGCCTCTTCTCTTTCTTCTTCAACATCATTCTTCTGATAATTCAAGCGATTAACCATCGCCTGAACATTAGCATCAATTCTCTGCTGTTGTGCTTTCTGCGCTCCCTTGTATATATCATTCGCTTCATCGCTGAATAACCCATAGTTATTCGTTATAGTCGACCAACTCGGCATTCCTCCATTTCCGGTCATAATATACTCTCCTCCGGCGGTATGGACCTGGGAACCTGTCGGTACTCTTGTGGTAAGCGTGCTATCCGTATACGTTCTTCCATCTTTTAAAAAGCCTGTTTTCACCTGCCCGTTTATCGTGTATGTAACAGGTGTCACGCTACTATAGTTTGATGCCGACGAAGTTGTGCCGGAACTATTTAACCCTGTCAAATTTTTTTGTGTGACATTAACTTCGCTTGACGGCTTTCCCTCACCGTTGTATGTGTATATCTTACCGTTTGCCGAGACCTTTGTTCCCTCGTCAATTCTCTGTGTCGCCGCTTCATCCTTGTATGTAACGCCGTCTTTTAAAAAGCCAAATCCCGGTGTTCCGTCGGGATTTCTTATATTCACCTTTGTAATACCTGCCATAATAATTCTCCTTTCTTGTAGCCTTCCCGTCGTCAAGACTCGCCCTCTGACTCGTTTTGTCGCAAGCTTCAAAACTCGTTTTTCGGGTGGTCTCTCCTCTTTCCCACAAACCAGGCTTCGTGGGAGCCCTTTTCGGCCCCCTTGCCTAAAGGTAGTGTAGCGAAGCGGAATGTCGGCACAGCAATGAATAACAGTCCGGTGGACTGTTAGAACTGTGCCGTGACCGAGCCACAGCGAGAGCTGTCAGCGTAGCTGACTGGGGGATTTTGGAAGGGGGACCGCCTTCGGCGGTGGATGAGGTGTCTACTTTGCAAATCGTCCTTTTACATATCGAAACTCCACTCCAAGAACGCCAAACGCAGAATTACCCTCATCGTTTTTAACAATAACCTGTACCATACGGAAGTTTTTTATTTTCTTTCTGAACGGAACAAAAACATGAGGTTGAGTGTTAAAAGTAAAGTTTGAAAAGTCAATATCCTCAAAACTGAAAAGCCCCGTTTTCCCCTCAGAATTAAGCTTCCCAAAGTCCCGTTCGGTGCGGAGTAGAACTTTAACCTTTCCGTGCCCTTCGTAATTTTTAACATAAATACCCGAGCCGCGGCGCCTTATCTGCTTTAAAACCTCAAATGCGCCGAGATCTGAAAACGGAGTCGTCCATTCTGCGGAAACAGGCTCACCGTCGTCGCTATATGCCTTAGGTAAATACCCACCTCGCGGCGATATAAAATCCGTATTGAATCGGCAAAGCCTTCCGTCCTCTGTTCCGAAGAAGAGGTTTCCATCGTGTGAAAGAACACATCGTGCCGGAACATTGTCCCAGAAGTACCACTCATATTCAAAAGCGTTTGAAATGTTTCTCGCATAAGTTTTAAGCGTCGCATCTGCAACATAAACATTTCCGTTTATAAAAACCATAAAATATCTGTCAAACTTTGCCGTTACAGCCTCGCGAATATTTGGCTCATAAGCGAGTTTAGCGTTAACCTTCGTTGATCGGCTCTGCAAGCTTCGCGCACTCGTTATATCAGCTGAAGCAATTGCGAAAACTCCGTTTTTGGTCAAAAATAATGGGTCGTCAATAAACTGCGTCATTGAGTGCGGAGAGAGCGCAATCTCACCGTTAATTCCCTCGGCAATCGGGAAAATCATACCGTTTTCCGTCATACTCGATGAGCGAAGATAAACGGATGCGCCGTTTCCCGCTCCGTCCTTGTGAATTGCGAGATACTTCCCGACATATGAGTAACCGACAATTTTAGTTCCACCCGTTCCGACTGCATTGTTTTCTCGGCTCTCGGTTTCTTCTTTTTTAGCACTCTCACCAGTTACGCATATATCCGTGTAGTTAACGTCGGCAAAATATGTGCCGTCGTTAAGCTCGGAATAAAAATCCGTGTTCGGATAATCGGGATTTCCTCCCAGAAAAAGCCGATTTTCATAAACTGCCGCAAAAGTGCATTTTTCAATCATCGAGCGGTTTTTATTAAGTCTCTCTTCATCGTCAATGTCGTATTCAACAAGAACTTCGTCCGGGTATGTTACGGTAAACGGATAGGGATCATCATAGGAATCGCTTTTGTACTTTATCGAATAATACCCATCTTGGTGATATAAACCAAAACCGTTGTTTGGTAACTCCTCTCCGGATTCTTTATAATAGACTTTAACAACTGGCTTTCTGACGTTTTCGTTGTCCATCCACTGCTCTGTTTGTATACTATCTTGGTATATTTGGATTTCTGTATATTTCGACGTTTTAAGCCCGACGCATCTCTTTGTCGTAAGCAGATTAAACGGCTGATAGGTTTCTCCGTTTTTAAGAGAGTAGTCTGCGTTTGACAGCACCTGCGGAACATAAGCAATATCTCTCACATGGTTTAATTTTTCCCCGTCAAAACAAAGGAACTCTTCCCCCGTCAGTATCCAGAGCTTCTCGCGGAAAATAATACCGAACGACTTGTTATCGTTTAAATTTTCCATTAGAAGCTCCGGCTCGGTCTCGCTTCCATCCCATTTATACATAGAGCTTCCCGCGTGAACAATATAGATATCTCCCAGCGCAAAAATGCCGTTAACCTTATCGGGAACGCTCGTAAGACTTCTCCAGCCGACACGCTTTTCAGGATGTCCGCCGAGGTCTGATATAAGGTTTTTGGCACTCGGTGATAGCGATTCCGATATCTTCGTCGAGTCATTTGAAAAATCAACGCCCGAAAACTTGTCAAATCTCTTTGTGTAAATGTTCGGCGCCGCCGGCATATTTGAAACAATTCTCGGCATAAAAACTCTCCTTTCACTCCTCAAAAGGCTCCCCGTCGTCAAGACTCGCCCTCTGACTCGTTTTGGCGCAAGCTTCAAAACTCGTTTTTCGGGTGGTCTCTCCTCTTTCCCACAAAGCAGGCTTTGTGGGAGCCCCTTTTTGTGGGGAGCTGTCAGCGCAAGCTGACTGAGGGATTGTTACTCCTCACTATCAGTCGGATACTCATCCGAAATATCAGAAAAGGAGATTTTCTTAAGCTCCTCAAGCGCAACAATAAACCTCGAACGATATTCCTGGGCCAAATGCTGGTTCTCTTCATCCTGCTGGAAAAAGCTCGCAAGACCATACGGCAGCGCAAGCTTTACAATCTCGGAATCGAGCTTAATTTCATCGTCGAGCGATTCAATTGAAAACGCGCCCGTCTCCTCTTCTCCGCGCACTCGCTCCCTGCTGTTCTGCGTCGGAAGCGCCTCGAGGATAAGTAAATTTATAAGCCTTGCAGCTGAATCCGAAAAATACTTATCCTCGAATGGATTTTCAAAAAGCAGCGCGCACGCGCTTTTATAAACATCATTCCCCGTCATATCTAATCTCCTTTCGCATTAGCCTCCCTTGCCCTCGGCCCCCGCTGCCTCCCTTGCCTAAAGGGAGGGGGACCGTCGCCAGACGGTGGAGGGATTGCCTCTCCTTTAATCTCCGCAAAAGGGGACGAGAGTCCTCATCCCCTTTAACCGCAATTAAAGCGTGGTCTCACTAACCTCGGACGGATAAGCACCTGCCATATACGCATAAGCGCGAATTACCGTACCCGTTGCAGTAACATCCGGAACTGCACCAATCTTTGCAGTTTTTGAATATCTCGGGTCAGAACCGTCGGTAGTGTATTTTACTGTGGCGCCACTTGTGCTTGATGAAAGCGCAGTCTTTGAGATTGTCGGAGCTGTGCAAACGGTACCCTTACCGCTTGATGTGTCAATTTCAACGTAAACGCCGTCACTCTTTGCACCGAATACGAATAAATCGTAATACTGTCTACCCTCTAAGAGATTACCGGAAATGCCCGGCGGATCCTGATGAAGCTTAGTGTCGTTAAGCTTAACAGGCGCGCAACCTGCGGATTTATGAACAATCATAAAGTTAACATTCTCCGGCCATCTGCCCTTCGGTACCTTAATAACCTTCATACCGTCATAAGTACCGACCTGACCCTTTGAAAGAGACTTGTCAAAGAGGTTTTCAACCTTCTGGAACTCATCGGAGAAGCGAAGCATCGCATAAGCTGCGCTTGTAACTAAAAGTGCGCGGTTTTCTGCCGGGATTTCCGCATCGTCCATATAAGTAGTACCAAGCGAAATGCGAGTGCAAATATTGCTCTTTGAAAGTGGTGTGGTATTGCCTACAACCTTACCGCCCTTCTGCGCAAGAGCGCTAAAGCAGTACTTGTCCATTGTCGGAACTGCCTGCTCCGCAATCTGTAAGCTAAGCATCTTGCCTGCAGCCTTAACACCGTTCTGGTCAGCATTGTTGCCCTTGTCAATAGTTACGGAGAATGACTTATCCTGAGTAAGTGTCATTTCCTGAATAACATCCTGCATCTCAACCGGTGTACCGTAACGGTCTGAACCGGTTCTCTTATAATCGGTCATCGGAACGGTAATCGGTGTAGTAATATTTACCGTCTTAACGCCCGAGAATGAATAAGCGTTTGATAAAAGACCCGCAATAAGCGACTCTTTTGTAAACTTCGTCTGAATTTCTTTTGCGTACTGTTCTGCTAAATTAATAGCCATAAATTATTCCTTCTTTCTTTGTTGTAATTCAAGACCCTTTTCCAAAGCCTCCCTTGCCCTCGGCCCCCTTGCCTAAAGGGGGCTGTCAGCGAAAGCTGACTGGGGGATTCCTGGAGGTGGGCTTGCGTTAGCAAGCTCGGAAGGATTGTCGGTAAATAAGGCGTAAACTTTTACCCCCAGAATCCCTCTAAGAACGGGTCTTTTGCCTTTGCGCCGTCGCCCGAAACCGAGCCAACCGCACGGCGCGCATTTTCTTCGTTTGTTTTCTTCGCCGCATCCGCGTTTTCATAATCGCGAACTTTTAAGGTGAGAAACGCTTCTTCAGGAGAAAGCTTCTGCTCTTTGACAAGCGTCTCGAACTCTTCGCTTATATCTTCCGGCCTTATTTCCGGATGATTTGTGAAGAATTTTGTCCATGGCGCAACGAATTCCTGCTCTTCCTTCTCGCGTGATCTGAACTTGTTAAGCTCCGAATCACGCTCGCGAAGCGCCTTAAGCACGCTCTCATCCGCTGTCGGATAATTACCGCGGAGACTTTCAACCTCCCGCTCGTCTTTAACTTTCTGAAGACTTTCCTTTAAGAAGTTTAAGTATTCGCCTCTCGGCATTCCCGCCGCAGCTGCGTACTCATCAATAACAGCGCCAAGCTCATCCCTCTCGCCGAGTATGTGGTCATAGTTCATTCCCTTTTGAGCTAAGACAATCGCCTCGGAAATCGGAATATCTCTTTCCTCACCGTTATACTTGACTCTGACCGTCTGTTCTCCCTCAGCTGGTGTCTCTGAAGAAGGACTTCCGCCTTCATCCTCAAGTGTCGAGGGCTCTTTTAAGTCTTCGGGTGTGGTTTCCTGAATACCTTCAAATAAGTCCTCCTCGTCGCCTCCGAATAAATTCTCGGGCAATTCCATTTTCTCTGTCTGATTGGTTTCTTCAAACATATTTTTTCTCCTTTCGCCGTGGTTTTCGGCATTTTTATTTAAAGCCGAGGAGAGTAGATCCCCTCAAGCCTTAAACTTGTTAAATTTTTTTATTTTTGGCTTGTCGTCCTTGAAAGGCGTAAGCCTTCCTTCGTCCTCCGCACCGAAAATCCTTAAAATTTTCCTGCGTTTAAGGTCGAAGAGTTTAAAAAACAATAAATTTCGATGAAAGACAAATAAAATTCAAGAACAATACTGTCGTATGTTTGAAGAATTTTATGCAGCATTTCGCGAAATTTAGTTTTTTAAACCTTAAGTGGTTCTGCTCCCCTCGGCTTAAAGGCTTTCGCCTTTAACGCTATACAATCAAGCCTTCCACTTGAGGGGAAGGTGTCAGCGCAGCTGACGGATGAGGTGTCATTCCGCCCTGCGGAGCTGCCGCTTCCGTCTTCTTCTTTAAGCTCTCAATAAGCTTACTCTTACCCGGCAAATACTTGTCCGGAACACGCTCTAAATACTCGGTCGCATCGCTTATAATTCCCTTCATAAAGAGATTGTCAAGCGTCTGCGTCTGCATAAGCTCCGACCAGTACGAGCTCGGGCCGATGTCGATGTTCAAATTCAAATTTGATGCGGAAATATCGCTAAAATTAACGTTCTCGACATTCTTAACGCCCTCTTCGTCCTCGACCGTCATTTCACGTGTTCCGTAGTGCGCCTTTATAAGGTCGACAATTATGCGAACATATCCCTCGGTAAAGCGGAAATATTCCATCCTCTGAAGCTCAAGCGGCATAGCGCTCGACTGCTGTGTTGCAATAATCGCCGAAGTGTTGTCGGGTTTAATGTTTCCGAGTGTCGCGTCACTTGCACCCATAAATTCAAGCGTCTTTTGAATTAAAATCTCAATAAGCTGCATAACCTGCGCCGACATATCGGGCGCCTTAAAGCCCGTCGCAATTGCGTCGTTCGGATTGCCTGCAGCGCCGATCGCCTGGCCGACTTTGTTAGACCAAGCTGAAATTTTCGTTGCATCGTAAATGATTTTCGGAAACGCCATCGTTTTGATGTGATGAATTGCCATTGCAAAAAGCTGATTTATCGCAATCTGATTTGGTATCATTGCGCTGAGCGCCGATACGCCGTGGAAAGAGTTTCGAATCTTCTCCCAGCGCATAATTTCAACCGGATAAAGTGAATAACCGGTGTCCCAGGCTTCACGAATAATAACCGTTGCGGTCGACATAATCGCAAAAACTTGCCCGTCCTCTTTGTAAAACTTATATAAAACGGTGCAAAGCTCCTCTTCCTCGCTTTCTGCCGGGTTATAAGCGTTCTCGTCCGAATCCGGAACAATCTGCGAAATGATTTCCTCACCGGCGCCTAAACGCTCGGCGTCCTTTTTAACCTTGTCGACCGTCTGTCGCTGTGCAATAATTATGTATTCCTGACCCTGCAGGTTGCTTGATTGCGGATTTTTAACCGTAACGCACGAGGTATCAAGAACTTCAGCGCAAATTTTACCCTTAACCGCCTGACCGCTTTCGGCCAATGGGTCAAAGTAAAAATAAATAGCGCCGTCGCCACACACGGCAGCATCACGAACAACTTCACGGCAAAGACTCTTAACACCGCACATTTCAATTGCCTGCTCGCAAGCACGAGAGAGAATCCCGCTCTCACGTTTTAAATCTTCAGTCTCATTAAACGGTGAAAAGCTTGCTGAAACATCGTCCGATACAATCATCGAAATAAAATAGCTCACAACTCGCTTGAGGACGTTAATAACCGGCTTTGGCAAGTCGGGCGCATTAAGGCCCTCCCACTGCTTTCCGATGTAGAAATTTTCGCATTTTTCGCGTGTTTTATATAAATCGAGCGCAGTATTATACGAAACGCCCTTTTGGTACTCTTGCCATATACTGTTGGCAGTCTGCTCGAGTCCCTTTTCTTTATCCATTTAGTCCCTCACCTCGCCGTCGTAATTTAACATTTCAAACCATTGGTCGGAAATTTTCTTTTCCGTCTGTTTTTCTCTCTCATCGAGATTATCAGGCGGCGGAGTTTTCTTTTCCCGTATCGTCATCCCGAGATAAACCGAGACAAGCGAAACCGCCGCCCCCAGGAGGAAGCAAAAAACAAAACCAAAAAACATAAAATCCACCTTCCTTATTGCCATAAGGCCCCCTTGCCTAAAGGGGGCTGTCAGCGCAGCTGACTGGGGGATTCTCACACCCCAAAATTTATAAAATCATCAAGTTCAACCTCGTAATTTATAATGTCTGCGTCATTCTCAATCGGCTTTTCAGCACTAATCGGCCGTCCCGCTACGAAATAGCGAATCGCATCGGGCGCATGCGTAAGCTCGTGAGGCTCCGTCGCAACGTCGCTCGGGTTTTTAGCATCAATCTGCACACCGGGAAGGCATCTTATCAGATTAACGCAATTATTAAAAATACGAAGATGCGGAGTAAGCTTCCCGAACATATCAGGGAGAGGCTTTAACCATTCTTTGAGGTTTAACCAGCCTTGCACACGGTTATTGCTCGCCTTTGTAATCGGAACACCGTGCTCAAAAAATATTTCCGCAGCGCTCTTTCCTGTGTCCTGGCGCCTGTTCCACAAATCACCGGGTGCTAAGTATGCAAAAACGCCCTCATCGTCGAGAGCTTTTATTTCTTCTGCCGCATCGGAGATTATAAGATTCGGTTTGTAAATTTCACGGTAAACATAAGCATAGTTTTCCGTGTCAACCGCAATCCAGTAACCGGCGAGCATATCAAGACCGTAGTCAAGAGTGAAATACCGTCGCCAGTGCTTTGGAATTTCAAACGGCTCTATAACGTGCAAATCCCGCTTAAACTCGGTAAAATACTGCCCGTCGAAGATATCCCAGTCGCCGTAAAGAAGCGCCTTCTGGTCCTTTTCGCTGAGGTTTTGAAGCCTTTTAATGTAGTCAGGGTCAGATTTCATAAGAAACTGATTGTCCTGAATTTTACTCGGTAAGAAAATTCTGTCCCCGTGCTGAACATCCGGTGCGCCAATGTCGATAAATCTCGCTTTTACCCAGGAATGACCAACTCCGCCCGGGTTAGTTGACGATTTAACCTGCTTCGGGTACCCGTTAACACCACGCACACGGGAAATGAGATAAATATACATAAACTCGGTAAAGTGCGTAAGCTCGTCAAAACGGATAACGTCATATTCTGCAGACTGATATTTATAAACATCGTTTTCGGTATCGCAATATCCGAAATCTATCCTTGATCCGTTCGGAAACTTCCCCACGTGCTTTGATTCGTTGTATTTAAAAACCTCTCTTGGAAATATCTCAAGTGCTTTACGAACTAATGACTTTTCAAGTTCCGGATATGTGCGGCGCAAGATAAGCTGACTGGATTCCGGGTACTTTAATGCGAAAATAAAAGCATCAATGAGCTGTCCGTAACTTTTTCCTCCACCTGCAGCACCGCCAAATAAAACCTCTGTCGCACTCGCATTTATAAAAGCCTGCTGCCTCTTTGTTATCTTAATATCCATCTATAATGGCCCCCTTGCCTAAAGGTAGTGTAGCGAAGCGGAATGTCGGCACAGCAATGAATAACAGTCCGGTGGACTGTTAGAACTGTGCCGTGACCGAGCCGCAACGAGAGCTGTCAGCGCAGCTGACTGGGGGATTTTCCCCTAAGCCTTCCACTTGAGGGGAAGGGGGACCGCTTGCGGTGGATGAGGTGTCCTCGTCTCCCAGAACGGAAATATTAACATCAAATTTTGCAGCTGACGGGTCAATTCCTGTTCTTATGTGCTCTGCCTTGTCGTACATCGTCGCGATTGTCGACGCAAGACTTCTCTCATCAGGGAGCGCCAAGCCGCTAAGCTGCTTCAAAAGCTTATCCCGCTCGATTTTTGATAGCTTGTGTTCTTCAGAAGTCAGCATTTTTACAATCTTTAAGATTTCCTCTCCCATCTCCGCGGTTATGTAACTTCTCGCAAGCAGTGCCGACAGGTTTAAGTCTACGATTTCCCACGCGCGCGTGAACGCGCTCGTGCGTTGACTCTCGCAAAGTTTCGCAAATTCCTCATTCCCACTCTTTGCTGCTTCAATCCAGGATCTGAGAGTGCTCTCGGGAATTCCGCGTTTTCTCGCCGTTTTATAAGCATTTCCGTTTAAGATGTATTCTGCAATCGCAGCTGCGCGTTCTTTCTTGGACCACTTCGTTTTCGGCTCGTGATTTATATTCGGAGTTTTTTTCTTTTTAGGCTTTCGCTCATTCGGCGCCCTGCCTTTTTCCTTATTTGTCTTCCCCACTTTTGCACCACCTTTTAAGCCTCCCTTGCCTAAAGGGAGGTGGGCTTGCGTTAGCAAGCTCGGAGGGATTGTCATTTGTAAAAACAGAAAAATCGTGCCTGCAAAGCTTATGCAGCACATCAAGGGGAGCTTAAATGCGCTTCAAAATTTCTGCAAACACGATTTCTCTTCAATTGTGTATCCTTGCTTCCGCAGTTGCGGCTATCCCAAAGCCTCCCTTGCCTAAAGGGAGGTGGGCTTGCGTTAGCAAGCTCGGAGGGATTGTCGCTCTACATCTACGGAGGCCGTTTTAATGCATCTCTCTTGCACAATGCATTATCACTATAAATATTTTATCATAGCTTTTTCAAAAAATCTTCCACTCTTTTTCCACACTTTGAAAGCCTCCCTTGCCACCGGCCCCCTTGCCTAAAGGGGGCTGTCAGCGAAAGCTGACTGGGGGATTCCGGGAGGGGGACCGTCGCCAGACGGTGGAGGGATTGTCACAACGCCTCAATTCCGTACATTGCAAGCGTAAACTTTCGAATTGCCTCATCCTTAATTCTATAAATCATCGACTTTTCATAGCATAGCTCCTCGCATAAATGCTCAACCGCTCCGCGCTCTGAGTCAATATACATCCGCCTTAGCACTTTTCGCTCGGTCTCGGTGAGTGCATCAAGCGACTCTTTAATATTTTCAACAAGCGGAATGACGGCGCGGTTATTGAGCTCAGCTCTTTCCCTCGCCGTAATATCGTCAATATTGCTACTGTCCTTGAGCTCTTCGATTCTCTCTTTATTGTGCTCAATTCCAAGCTCTAAATAGTTTAAGTTTTTAAGGTCCTCAATTGCGACCTTGCGAAAATCCAAATGCATCACTCCTTCGTCAAGTCAAACTCCGCCCCGTTCGTTTCGATGTGCGACATCAAAACTCACTCTCTCCGTTGACTCTCCTCTTTCCCACAAAGCAGGCTTTGCGGGAGCCCTTTTGTCTGTCTCCCCTCGGGTCGGTCACGCCTCGGCTCTGACAGTTCACTGAACTGTCATTCACTCCCTCGGCGCCGCTTTGCTACCCTTGAGGGGAAGGTGTCACCGCAGGTGACGGATGAGGTGTCCTCCTCATTACTCAATGTCTTCTTCGCTCCCTGTTGCGGTACCCGAAAAAAACTTCAGGCGTTCGCTCATCCTCGTTTTTTTCGACCGCTGCCACTCCTTATTACTCACTCCTTCTGCCCCTGGCAGCGTTCGCAATCGTCCCCAAACGCATAATCATACCCTCCGTTTCTTATAGCTTTTAAATATAGCATCTCGCCTGTCTCGTATGAAAAATAGCGGTTAAACATAACTACCGTATATCCTTTAGGTGCTTTGAGAGAGTTTCTTCTGCTTTCTGCAGCTTTTCTCATTACCTCACGGCGCACAACTCTCGGCTTTTCTAAATTTCGAGAAGCACACCAGCGGTTTTTATAGCGCTCGGCGGTTTCTTTTGTTATGTAATTTGCAAGCCCCGTATAGTCTCCGCCCGGCTCAAGCTTAGATGTTATAACCCTACCGAGCTTCCAGAGCTTTGAAATGTGCTCGATATCGTGAGCGCTCATAACTACATGATGATGCTCACGGCCGAGTTCCCCGCATTCGGTAACACCGATATATTTAAGCTCCGGCAGCTTGTGTCTCTTTCTGTATTCACGAACACGACGGAAGAATTTAGAAAGCTCCTTTTTCCCTTTTTCTTCACTGACTGCTTTTCGGTGAGTGAGAGAAATAAATAAATCTCCCTCACCGAAGTTTGTATTTATAAGGCGAGCGAGATTCTTCCTGGCTCTTATAAGGTTCCACTCCGCCTGTTGTTCTCTTGTTAAGTTTTTATTTCTTCCTCTCGGCAATGTCTTTCCCGCTTTTCTCGGAGAAAAATATTCCTCAACTTCTAAAACATCACCCGAGTAAATATATTTTCTGTACTGTGGCATAAGCCCGTCCCCTTGTCTTTAGTAAAATACGTCGTAAAAATAATTATATTATCAAGATGCTAAAGGCCCCCTATTTTCGGACCTCTCGTCGAGCCAAACTCCGCCCTCAAGCCTCCCCGTCGTCAAGACTCGCCCTCTGACTCGTTTTGTCGCAAGCTTCAAAACTCGTTTTTCGGGTGGTCTCTCCTCTTTCC
>JAZPZP010000112.1:0-2184 GCA_045544695.1 Eubacteriales bacterium
GTTGCATCTGAGGAAATTTCAGCCCAGAACATTGCCGAATGGCCGATGAATTTAAGATTCGGGAACGCTTTTAAGCTCTTCTCCAAACGGGGAAGACCAAGCTCGTCGACAAGGCCGTATTCCATATCCTTAGGGCCTATGTGGAAAAGTACCGGAAGGCCGCATTTTTCAGCTGCCTTAAAGAGATTCCATACTCTGTGATCGTCAAACGGGATATTTGCAGTGATTTCACCGATACCGCGAGCGCCGCGCGCTTTATAATATTCGAGGAAATAGCTAAGGTCGCTCTTGCCGTAGTTTCCGCCCCAGCGTGGGTCAATACAGCAGAACCAATAGAACTTATCCGGATATGTATTATAAAGCTCTTCCGCTACTTCGTTACTCAAGTTCTGGTGATAATGCTCGCTTGCGGAAATCGGGAGAAGAACGCTCTTTTCAACGTTGTGATACTCCATACTCTCAAACATTTCATCAGGTGTTAAGAAGTCACCCGTGCCGTTACCCGACCAGAAGAAGGGGATTTTATGCTCCTTTAAGCAATGTGAATGAATATCAATTTTTTTTACTGTCATTTTTAATTCACCTCAAGTAGATTATAATACTTAAATCCCAATTGTGTTGATTTATTCTACTAAAAACTTGACTTATCCAATAATTTTTTGTCTTTCTTGGAAAGCGTTAGCTTTTCAAACATATCCGGGCGTTTAGCTTTGGTGCGGAGAAGGGACTCACGCCGTCTCCAATCCATAATTTTCGCGTGGTGGCCGGAGAGCAGTACTTCCGGCACTTCCTTACCGTGCCACACGGCAGGGCGCGTATATTGCGGATATTCGAGTGCACCTGAGAAATGACTCTCCTCGGTAAAACACTCAGCGTCAGATAAAACTCCCGGTACCATTCGGCACACCGCATCCGCTACCGCCATCGCCGGAATTTCACCGCCCGTTAGCACAAAGTCACCCATCGAGATTTCTTCATCGACACATTCCTCGATAAAGCGCTCGTCAATGCCCTCGTAATGACCGCAGACTAAAATTAAACGGTCGTAGCTTAAAAGCTCGCGCGCTACATCCTGATTAAAAACTCTGCCCTGCGGCGAGAGGTAAATCGTGTGAATACGCTTGCCTGCGGAGTAATTTATCGCCTGCCACGTGCGGAAAAGGGGATCGGCGTTCATAACCATTCCCATTCCGCCGCCGTAGGGCGCATCGTCCACCTGCTTTTGCTTATTTAATGTATAATCGCGTATCTGATGCGCGACGATTTTTATAATTCCTTTTTCCTGCGCGCGGCCTAAAATGCTCTGACCGAGCATCGCTTCAATCGCGTCGGGGAAAAGAGTCATAATATCAATCTGCAAATTAATCCCTCATTCCGGGTATAAGTTTAACTTCAATTTTTTTGTTTTCCATATCAATATTCTTAACAAATTCGCGCACGACGGGAATCATAAATTCACGCTCTCCGTCAGACACGACGTAGGCATCGTTTGCAGGTAAATTCAAAACATCCGAAATTTTACCCACGAGCCCGTCCTTTTCGTCATACACCTCAAGTCCGATTAAATCGGCTATAAAATACTGACCGTCCTCCAGCTCAACCTCGTCTTTGTTAACGGACACCTTACTTCCGCGCAGAGCCTGCGCTGCATTTACATCGTTAATGCCTGATACCTTCATAAGCACGCAGTTTTTGTGAACGCGCGAGGATTTAACCTTATACGGCTTTTCATTTATATAAATTGTATCAAAATCGAGTAAAAAATCAGGTGAGTCGCACCACGGATTTATTTTAAATTCACCGTTTATTCCGTGCGTATTTACTATCTCGCCCGACAGAATTAAATTAAGAGACATAAATTTCACTCCAATCATTATTATGATACCATATTTCTCATTATCTTGGCTTTAGTTATATTACATAAAAAGTTAGCACGATATTTGTGAAAATTTTTTATATCATCCACTTGAAAATGTATCTAATATAGGATAAAATAAAATTAGTCCAATGAGTGGAAAAACTAAATTTTATAAAAGAAAGGTGATATTCAATGGCTGAGAAAGAAATGGCTATGAATGGTGCGGGCGTTGAGGAAATCGGTTTTCCGATGTGGCCGCAGTTCGCTCCGGAGACCGCTGATGAGGTCACCAAAATTATTAAAAACGGTAAGGTAAACTACTGGAC
>JAZPZP010000113.1:0-6677 GCA_045544695.1 Eubacteriales bacterium
GCTTGGCCTCCGACTTGCAATGCAAGTGTAGCATCAAACTGCGCGAGCGGTTCACCTCCTGACACTGTTATACCGCCGTGCGAGTTATCATAGAAGACTTTGTCCTTCATAACTTCGTCTATAATTTCACTCACCGAGCAATCGCGTCCAACAATCTCGAGCGCGCCAACACACTCGTTTGCACACTCGCCGCAGGCAATACAGTTTTCTCGATCTATCGTGTGTACTCCGTCAAAGGAATGTAGTTTCTTTGGACAGAATTTCTCACATTTGCCACATCCTATACATTTCTCCTCATACAACATAAGCTGTGGCTTAAAGGCCTGACTTTCCGGATTATGGCACCATATACATTTGAGCATACATCCCTTCAGAAACACCGTTGTTCGTATACCGGGACCATCATTTAACGAAAATTTTTGTATATTAAAAACCTTCATTTTTTGTTCAACCATAGTTTGCTCCTTAGTGTGTATGTCTGATTCGAGATATTACTTCCTGCTGCAAATCTTCTTCTAAAGTGACAAATCTTGCCGAATATCCTCCGACTCGTACAATTAAGTGTTTATATTCATCCGGATTTTCAAGCGCTGCAAGTAAATCGTCTACCGAAGTCGTGTTTCCCTGGAAAATCTGACCACCCTTTGCAATAAATGTTTTTAAAATTGCATTGACTAAATCTTCATTAACCCAAGCGCTGTCAAAATCCCACATCGTTGAAGCACCACCTGCAAACTTATCAAACGGCATTTTAGAAGCAGAATTTATCGCCGCTGTAACTCCGTCGGTCATCGATGCAGTTGCAGGTGTAACACCGTGTGCAATTAATTTCCCGGAGTTTTGTCCGTTTGCATTTGCTCCCAAAATGGCTGATGCCTGCGGCGCAAAAGTGAATGTCAGAATAGTTGGCATTCCTTTTCCACCATACGCCGTCTTATAGCTTAAATACATATCAGAAAAGTCGCTCATAACGCGAGATGCCATTTCGTCCGCCTCGTCGTTATCGATACCATATTTGGGAAGCTTCCGAAGCTTTGCTTGCAGAGCTTCATAGCCTTTAAAATCCGCTTTAAGCGCCGAAATCAGCTCGCTTGCCGTACATATTTTATCATCAAAGACCGCTTTTTTTATTGCCATAAGGGAATCTGCAACGTCAGGAAGTGCTAAATGCGTACCACCATAATCGTGATATCTTGCTCCGCCTTCATGCATATTTCTGCCACGTTCGATGCAATCGTCAACAAGGCAAGAGAGCATATATGACGGGCGTGCTTTTTTTGCATACTCGTTATAGAAATCCTGTCTTTTAAGGAAAATATGAGTTAAACGCGTCGCTTCATCTATGAAGTCTTTATAAAAGCTTTCAAAATCATTATATGCCGAAAGCCCTTTATCTGCCTTAAAGGCGTTAACTTTATCTCCCGTACGCAGACATACGCCGCCGGTTATCATAAGCTCAAGCATTTTAAGCGTGTTCTGCATACCTATATACAACGAATCGCAACACATTCCCTGCGGACCGACTTCCATGCAACCTCCGCAGGCATAATTAATCGCATCTTCTTTTCTGAAGCCGTTTTTAACCATCGCAGCTATTATAGCAGGGTCATACAGCATTTGCGCGCGGTTATTTCCCGACATCATATACTGCGAACAAAGAGAAATAAGTTCCTCAGAAGGATTTTCAGGTAAACGAACATAAACAGACGGATGAGTTATATTAAGATCAATTATTGACTGAACCATAATGTATGTAAGCGGGTTTACGGCAGATGATCCATCAGGTTTGGTTCCGCCGACAACTATCGCCTCTGTCCACCTGTCGTTGGGATGAAGGCGCTCATCGCACAATAGGAACATTTCATCAATAATTTCTTTTGCTTCCGCAAGTGTACAAGTGCCTTCCTTCAAATCTTTTTCAAGATACGGCCATAAATAATAATCAAGTCGCCCCGGGCTATTGCCGCCATATGCATTCTCACTTGTTACTGCAATATGCTGCATATAGAAAGACTGAACCGCCTCCCTAAAATTTTCTGCAGGATATTCAGGCACTTTTCTCATTCGCGTTGCAAGCTCAAAATTCCCGAGTTTTTCATATTCCTCTACAAATTTGTTATTAAATTCCAAAACTGAGTCTAATACGATAAGGCTACCTTTATAAAATTCTTCAGCATCCTTATCCTTTGCACACTCAAGGGCTAAGCTTACTTTGTCTTTAAGTCCTTTAATTCCGAGCTCGAGAACATGCTCAAAATGCCAGGTAACGTGACCTATTCCGCAGCCACCTATAAGCTGATATTTCTGTAGCTCTGCAGCCTCGGGATATTCCTTTGCAAACTCAAGCTCACCTTCACTTTTATCGTCTAAATCAGATGCAAATTCAGGCACGGGCACAGCTGTTTTGTTGCAGTTCTGAAAAATTCTGCCGCCAACTCTATCATCTTCAAAAGCAATTACATCCTGATTAACAATAGCATAAGCTATTGAACGAGCTGTTTTTTCCCAGCGCTCTAAATTTTTAAACTGACCGAGCGCCGAACTATGATAGTCATATCCGAAATGATTTGAACGCGGCTTAAGTTTTCTCTCCGCCATCGCCTTCTCAAGCTTTGCAATTCTCTCACTCTTCATAAAAAACATCTCCTTTCTTTTTCTTGATTTTAACAAAGAACTCTGCTAAAATAAAGGTATAATAATGCATTTAAAATTGTAAAATCGTTTCAAAAGGATGTGTTCACTTGTATCCTGAAAAAATCGCCCGTGCTAAAAAAAGTTATGTATGTCATGTTGAGGAAGTCTTTGGAAATCCTCTAAAGCTCTCCTCCGGTTTTTTGGTTCGCAACTATACCAAAGAACTGCATCGCCAGGAATTCGTTGAAATAAACATAATAACAAGTGGCCACGGTATGCACTATATTGGAAATCGCAGAATTCCCGCAAATACAGGTGATGTTTTTATAATTCCGCCAAATATTGAACACGGATATGTCGGTGGAGAAGGCTTTGATGTATACCACATTATTTTCAGGGATAAGTTTTTCGAAAAAAATCTTTCCGATTTACAGATATTGCCTTCGTATTTCATCTTGTTTAAAGCCGAGCCACTCACTCGCTTCAATAATACCTCTCCACTTTATTTAACACTTTCCGAAAAAGAGCTAAACGATCTCACTCCACTTCTTTATGAGCTTGAAAAAGCCGGTGAGTCAAACAACCCTTCGTCATTCATCATAAGGAACCACATCACCGTTGCTATTATCGCTACACTCTGCAAACTATACAGCGAAAAAAAGCAGGAAATCTCTGATTCAACACACGATGCCTGCTTTATGAATGCATTGGCTTTTATTCATGAAAAATATAACGAAAAAATTACTATTGATACGCTTGCAAAGCTTGCAATGCTCTCTCGTAGTTCTTTTATCAGGAAGTTTAAGGAAGTTTGCCACACATCCCCTGCTAAATATTTAAATCAGGTTCGGATAGACGAAGCAAAGCGTCTTCTTAACAACACTGCATTTTCTTTCTCCGAAATCGCTAACAAAATCGGTTTTTATGACACGCCGCATTTTATTAAAACCTTCACAGCAATAGAAGGAATATCTCCTCACGAATACCGTGATGGTGCGCCTATTGCAAAAATGGACAAAAAATGATATACTAAATAAAAGGAAATCTATGGAGTGATAGTGTGAAAAGAGTTACAATAAAGGATATCGCAAAAGAAGCCGGTGTTTCGGTTACCGCGGTTTCGTTTGTTTTAAACAACAAACCCGGCATCAGTGAAACAACGCGCGAAAAAGTCCGCGAAATTATAGAAAAACACGGTTTTAAACCGAATTTAAATTCTAAGAAGTTACTTTTTAATCAGAGTTTCAATATTTGTCTTATGATTAACTCCTTCTCCTCGCCATTTGATGACCTTTTCTACTTTGAAATCACTCGCGGAATTTTAAACAGAAGTTTAAAGTATAATTACAATATTTTAATCAGTAAGCCGATTGCCGCTCAGAATGAGCTGCCGGATTTAATTTATTCCGGCGAGGCTGACGGAATAATCTTTATGCAGGACATAAGTCCCGCTCTCATAGAAAGAGCAATTTCGAGCGAAGTTCCATTCGTTGTTTGTGATTCCCACTCGGAATATGACAATGTAACCTCTATAAATCCCGACTATCATAAGGCAACCTACGATGCAACCTCCTATCTTTTAGAACATGGTCACAAAAACATTGCTATGATAGCATCAAATATCGTCCCTAGTTTCTATGAGCAGACTAAGGCGGGATTTTTAAGTGCAATGAGTGATAATGAAGTTCCACCAAACGATGAATTCTTAAATATCTTTGCAACTAATGAGGATTCCGCATATATCGCGGCGAAAAAGCTTTTGACTTCAATTAACCGCCCGAGCGCTATTCTTTGCGCGGTTGACAGTTTCGCTATCGGCGTTATCCGTTGTGCTAAGGATTTAGGTCTTTCCGTGCCGCGTGATATTTCAATCATCGGTATTGATGACATTTTGCTTTCACGCTATATCGAGCCAAATCTCACAACTGTCGGTATCGATAAGGTCGGTATGGGTGCTCTCGCTATGGATATGCTCTTCCAGAAAATTAAGGGCAAGAATCCAAAGAGTGTTCTTCTTCCAATGGAGCTTATCGTCCGTGATTCTGTATACGATTTAACAATATAAAAAAAGCCTTGACTTTTGTTGGTCAAGGCTTTTATTTTTTACGGTAATAATGAACCCGGGCGAACTTTATATGCATCATTTGCTTTAACAAAGCCTTCTGCATACTTAACGCCACACTGCATTCCGCGATATTCCGATGTGATTCTGAGGCCGTTTGTGAAGCTGTCCTTATCCACATCAAAGCCTGCATAATTGTCCATCATCCATGCCTGCTGGCTCTCGTGGCACAAGAACATCTTTTTCTTGGTCTCATAATAATCTGTAATATCAACGTAATCGGTCGGAACAAAGCCGAGACCATTTGCCGGCTCAAAATAGTAAACAACCGGAAAAATATCGCACGGCGGCTCTTCAGTTACAATCTTTGCAATCGGATACATAACCTGAATGTCGGTTATAATCTTACCCGTGCGCTCGTGATCCGGGTTATAGTCGTGCAAGCTGTGTGTAAAAATAACATCCGGCTTGCAATGACGAACCATATTGATAAATTTAACGCGAACATCTTTATCGTCATATAAAAACTCGTCGTCATAATCAAGGCAAAGGTACTCAGCTCCGATAATGGATGCGCTCTTTGCAGCCTCAGCCTTGCGAATAGCTCCTATTTCTTCTTTTGGAAGAGTTGCAGAGCCGATATTTCCGCTTGTAGCAGTACAGATAAAAATCTTATGCCCCTGCGCTGCATACTTTGCAAGTGTTCCGGCGCAATTGATTTCAATATCGTCTGGATGCGCGCCAACCGCTAATATATTCATAGTTTTTTCTCCTCATTTAAAAATATAGGTGCTTTTATAAGCACCTATATTTTTAAGTTTTTAATTTAGTTTAAGCCCATGAGTAAGTCCATAACGTACATTTCGAGCTTCTCGTAGTCACGCTCTGCAACGCACTTAGCCTGGAAGTCATAGTCGAACTTCTCAGCCTTAGCCTCAAGAGCCTTAGCAATCTTCAAGCTGTTGATGAGGTGCTGGTAGCTACCTTCCTGCTTCTGGGTTCTCATAACCTTAACGTCAAGACCGATGTACTCGCCATTGTTGCCGTAGCCGTTTTCCATAAGAACCTTGATCTGGTTGAATGCAGCGCGGAGATTCTCAACGCCGAAGCTCTTATCCTGGTCATACTTGATGCCGTTCTGGTCATTTAAGTGAACACCCCAGAGCTTGCCCATTGCCATAGCGAAACCAATTTCGTTAGCCGGATCAAGACCTGCGAGCATTGCATGAGCTGACTCTAAGAGACCACCAACGCGTGACGGATCCTTAGTTGCAGCAGAAACTGCCATACAGTGACCCATTGTCGGGCAAGCGCTACGATCGATCGGCTCATTCGGCTTGGTCTCGATAAGGATCTTGATATTCTTGTCGTAGTCGAGCATCTTGTTGATAGCTTCGATAAGACGGTTTGTTGTCTCAACCGGGCTCTTGCTCTCATAGCAAAGTGTACCCTCACGAGCAAGCCATAAAACGATCTTATCGCAACCTAAAACGTTAGCGATATCGATTGAGCGATATGCTCTCCACATTGCATACTCACGGTCCTCTGCGCTGTTTGAGCAGAAACCACCGTCAGTTGTGTGCGGATCGAACCAAAGGCGCGGAGCAACGAACTCTGCCTTTAAGTCATACTTATCGAGAAGATCCTTAACCTTCTTAGCTTCAACCTTGATTTCCTCTTCGGTGTAGTTATTGATGTTCGGAACTGCATCGTCATCGTGGAACTGAATAGCATCAAAACCGATTTCCTTAAATGTCTTGATCTTTTCCTCAAACGGGATGGTGTCTCTTACTGCCGGGCCGTATGCGTCTGCACCCTCGTGCACGTTCCACGGACCTACTGAATACTTAAATGTGCTCATTGTTTTTTTCTCCTAAAAATTATAATTTAAACCTTTACCCATTATTTTTTATTACTACTTTCAATAACCGCCTCGGTTAACTTAACGATATATGCAGCCTGCTCGAGTGTTGCAAATACC
>JAZPZP010000114.1:0-16072 GCA_045544695.1 Eubacteriales bacterium
AAGCTCATCCTCACCATACGGTACATCCGGGCCTGCATAAGATCCGCCAATCTGTGCCGTCATCGGAATGTCAACTGCAATTTCCTCGCTCTGTGCGTGGAAGTTATAAATGTGATCATCGCCACCCTTTACACGGAAGAAGTCAACCGCGTAGCTCACATCCTCCGATGCGTCAACCGAGACCACCGTTCTTCTGAAGATATCGGTTGAGTCATAAGTCTCAGATGCATCTGCATCCATTACTTTTACCTTACCCGAATCATCAAAATGATATGGTGTTGAAACAATACTCACATTCTGAGCATCGTCTGTATAAGTATCACCATTCTTTTCCACAACGAAAACAGAGTTATGCGACATCGGCGATTCTACCCATGTATAGCGATGTGCCTGAATTGTCTTGAAATCGGGGTTTCCGAGGTCGGGCGCCATATCAAGACCGTAAGAAATAACGCCGAGATTTAATTTATCCTGATGTCCGTGGCCGCCGTTGTTACCATAGAACATCCAGAAGCTGCGCTGGGTATCAATCTTCTGATTTGCATTTATCCATTTACCGTCACGCGTCATCATAAGGCCGTAGCCTGCGAGATTAAGGCTTCCGAGATCCAATGCCTCGCCCTTTTCGTTGATTACCGCCATGATTTCGCGCTGGATACTCTCCGGATCTTTTCTGAATATTCCGCCATTGATTGCAGAAATATTTCCGCCTGCCTTTGCGTAGATCATACGCGCAATATTGTCGTTTTTAACCCCCGCAAACCAAGCCTCAATGTAGGTATTCGGGTTGGAAACGCTATGTGTTCTGCCGAATGCTCCCGTATCACCGATAAGCGGAACATATCGGCTTGCAAGTGTTACCTTATAAGTAACATGAATCATCTGCAGGAACTTAGGATAACTATATAAATTTGCCGCAGGATATGTATCCTTGTAATCAATTAAGATATCGGCAACCTCACGGGTAAAGGTGTTCCAGCTTATATTGTAGGCCGGAGCAGATTCATTACCCCAACCGTCGCGGTCGACGTCATCGGTAAGCTTACCGTAAATATTACCGCTCTCACCAACCTCTGCCTGACCTGCTGTTCCGCCGGTTTTCGCAGGCTCAAAGAGCCAGTCTATCCACTTTCCCGTCTCAGGCATTGTATCCAGAACGATTGCGGCATACGCCATAGCGCGCTGCTGATATCCAAAGTTGCCCCAGACCTTAAGATCGTGGACACCTCGACGGATTTCGCGCAATAAACCGTTGTCAACATTATAGCGGATTAAGTCTGCCGAGGTCTTGGTGTTTGACATATTATACTGCTTTGCTTTATCTGCGAGATAGGAAATAACTCTCGGGTTTTCCATCTCCGGCCAGAATGCATCATAAGCAAGTGAGAATACATTAACAAGACTTGCATCACCTATACGGCCGACAATTCTGCCGAGGTTGTGACCGCCATCTGCATTTACATACTTTTTCCAATCGGTCTTGATATCCATTTCAGGATAAAGATCGGCAATTCGGTCTATAAGTATCGCACCTGCAACACCGTATTTCTCCTCACCGGTATAAAGATAAGCGTCGCGAAGTGAGTTGAGTGCATTCGGCACAACGCCCGCACCGGTATATTTTGTCGTCGATGTTCCGTACCATACACCAAATACATTGTATAGCGGGATATAAACGTGAACTTCCTTTATATCCGAATAAACGCCTTCATAATACTTTCCGGTATCGTAGCCGTTACCGTCATCGACGCCCCAATTATGGACACCTGCATTTACAACATTTCCGTTTTTGTCGATATGCTCATCCTTTTCCGGATAGAGAATATTTTTAAGGTATCCCTCTTCGCCATTTGCAATAAGCTCATCATTCTTCTGCTTTGCAAGTGCTGGATCATATTTTCCGTATTCATTGATACCGAGTTCGTAATACTTTCCGAAGTCGTTGGACGGGAAGAGTCTGCGGCATTCCGGACACAGTACTTTCCACGGGGTGTTAAGTGCATCAATTACCCAACCGTTAAAGCCTGCATACTTCGTCATAATATCCGTTCCGCAGTATTTACACAAGCGGTAATTCGGGTCACTCTTTTCATACCACTGACCGCGAGTAAGTTCCTGCGTTGTCATAAGATTATAAATTGTATCAAATTTATCGACGTACAAGTCTGCTGCTGCAACCGCATTATTGCGTGCCGCTGTCGCCCAAGAATAAACTTCAATATTCTCGCGCGCATTTTCTACCTTTTCATCGGTATAATACGAGCGGCGGGACTTTAATGTTCCCGTTACAATCTGAAGCTCGACAGAATTTGAGTATTCCCCAAGCGTTGCATTTACAGTTATTGTAACAAGACCTGCCTTGTGCGCAGTTACGGTACCGTCATCCGTTACCGTTGCAATGCTGTCATCCGACGACTTGAATGTAAGTATTGCCTCCTCAGCCTCACTCGGATTCTGCGGAGTCGTTACCGTGAGTTTAGCGCTCTCGCCGACACCGATTGCCGATGATAAGTCTGACTTCTGCAGCTTTGCAGTAAGGCTCGCAAGCGGTCTTGAGCCGTTTAGAGTTACAGCTCTGAAATAAAATCCGTAAAGACCAACGCCGCCATCCCCTGCATCACTTAACGGTTCTGCCGCCTTGAGAACAAGAATTTTTTCCTGGCCTGCATCATACTCCTGGAGCTTATAATCTCCAAAGCTGACGGTAAGCTGCTTTGCAGCGGTCGGGTCATTCTTGCTTAAAGTAGCTGTTCCTACGAGTGTGTCCACGGTAAGGGCTGAATAAACATCTGTAGTATCGCCCGGAATAATATACGCATTTACCTTTTCAACACCGTAAAGGCCGCGGTATGTTAAAACGGTCTCATAGCTTCCTGCGGTTTTCGGCATTTTTACCTTTGCAGCGAAATACGCATTTTCTTTGTTTGCGCTGTATTTAACCCAATCTCCGAATGCGAGAGATTTCGGAGTTCCCGTATGAATCTTCCAATTCGGATTGGTAATTTCATTATATTCGGTTGCAACTACCGTAAGATCTGCATTTTTAGCAAAGTCTTCACCTGCGGTAATAACACCATCGAGGTCTGCCTGTCCGTTTGAAGAATAACGGAAGTCGTAAACCGTACTTGCTGTATTGCCCGGGCGGTCAAGGTCATCCTCCGGTGCAATTACCTCAATCTCTTTAGTGCCTGTTTTTGTAACATTACCAAGAGTTACCGTTGCAGTAACAGTTGCCTCTCCTGCTTTTTTTGCAAGGATAGCGCCACTCTGCGCGTTAATTTCAAGCGCATCACCGATGCTTGAATAGCTTATTGTCGCACCGCTTAAATCAGCGTCACTGCCGTCGGTCATCTTGCCCGAAACAGTTGCGATGTAACTTCCGTTAAGCGCAAGCTTTGTGACAAGGTTTATTGTAATTTCAGAAAGTTCAGGTGGTACCGGAAGTGGCTCACTACCGTCAAAAATAAGCTTTCCTGCAGTAAGAGTGCCGTAGCCTGCGGTAATATCCTCACCTTTTCCGTTTGCCTGAAGTACCAAAATATATTCGGTGTTTGCATTTAAAGCTACTTCACCAAAAGTTGCAACTTTCTCATCGGCTCCGCTCGCATAAGTGATTTCACCTATCGGCGATACTTCAGAAATAAGTCCGTCAATATTGGAAAGTTCCGTGTCAGCCGGGAAAATATATGCAAAAGCGCCCGTCGCACCGATGTGATTTTTATAGCTGAGTTTTAACTGATAAGCGCCCGCTTTGTCACTTTTAAACTTAATTGCGCTCCATGCGTCCTCATCAGTCGCGGTAAATGTAACAGAGCCGTCTCTTGTCTTCGCTCTGCCCTGTATATTCATATAATTTCCGAAATACACCCAACGAGCGTTTTTGGTATTATCATACTCGGTAAGTGCTTCGACATTTTCGTCATTTTCCGCAAGACCTGCCATAAGGTCAATTTCATTTGTGGTTGACGCTCCACCGTATGCAACGCAATTTATCTGCTTGCTTGCGGATTTTGTATAACCGTCAAGCTCAACCGTTGCTGTAATCGTTGCAACACCGTTGCCCTTTGCGGTAATTTCACCATTTGAAGAAATTTCGGCTATACTTGTGTCTGAACTTTTATAGGTAATCTTTGCAAGATTTTTCTCACTTAAATCAGCCTCTACTCCACCCTCAAGAGTTGCCGAAACAAGAGCTTTAGCCGGAGTGCTCGCAGAGATTGTGTATGAAGAAAGGTTTAAATTAACCGAATCAATTGCAGGCGGTGTGGAGCCATCTAAATAAAGCTCAGTAAGCGCAAGGCCAAAATAGCCTACGCCTGCCGATGTAACACCTTTATCCTTGCCTTTGAATACGAGAAGAACTTCATCGTCGTTATTCGGGAATTCAAGACACCCGAGCTTTACCTTTCTGCTGTCGGTATTAAGCTCATATGTGACATGCGCGCTCGGCTCCATTGCGGAAACCTTTGCGTTAATCTCCTCAGCCTTTGTATCGGCAGGAAGAACGAAAATGTCCATACTCTTAGCGCCTGCGTGGTTTGAGTATGTAAAATGCGCGGTATATTTACCCTTTTTCGGTGCTTTTACGGTCAGGGCAAGATAAGCGCTTCCGTCGGTATATGATGTTCCCGTTGTAAGGCGCGCTGCATACTGATAGAAGGTAGTAAAACGCAGTGCATTCATTGAATGGAACTTCCAATTTATATTTGATGTTGTTCCGTATTCGGTTTTTTTCGTAAGATCTTCTAAATGCTCAAGGCCCTCAACAAAATTATACTTAACCGAGTTCTCCTTACCCGGGTAAGAGAGAGGCTCGATACATTCGATTGAAACTTCGCTGAATTTTGTAATTCCCCTAAGTGTTACGGCAGCCTTTACTTTAGCCGTACCTGCCGCTTTAAAGGTCACCGTTTTTGCAGTTTTATCCAAATCAATATACTGCGGAGTTAAATTTTCAAGTTCAATCGTTGCGGAAGATAAATCTGCCACACTGTTGTCCGAAAGGAGTCCGCTTACTGAAAGAGTTGCACTCTCGCCGCTTAACAAACTGCTTTTAGACGCAGAAAGCGTAACACTGTTAAGCGCTGCCGGAGCGGTTCCGTCAAGTGTAAAGCCATAGATAAAGATACTGTAACCGTCAGCATCGTTATGGTATGAGCCGACACAGGCAGAGTTTGGCTTTAAAACAAGCTTTAAATGCTTTCCTGCATTCGATGAATCAACTTCAATTTCGCCAATTGTCGTTTCAACAATTGCCTGACTTTTGCTCATATCAATATCTACTGTATTCAATAAATTAGCACTCGTCATATTTGATGCTGCAGCCGTAGTTTCAGCCATTGTATAAACATCGACTTTCTCAGCACCATATGCCATTGAGCTCATTTTAAGGGTATATTTACCAACTGTATTCGGAAGAACAATACAAAGGGAGACGAACTGAGAGCCGTCCTTTGCCGTACCCTGGAATTTAATTCTCTTGTTCTTGTCAATCTGAGTCTGGCCTTTGCCCTTGCCCTCAGCAGTTGAATGCCAATTACCACTGCCCGCAGCCGTTACTGCGTTACTCGGATTTGAGTTAAGCTCGGTAAAATAGGAAAGGCGCTGAGCCGAGCTGAGTTTCGGGAATGTGTAGCTGACGCTTGCACTGCTTCCTGCCCAATCTGCACTCAAAGCAGACATAAACACTCCTGCAGGAATAAAACTTGCAATAATTGCAATTGCGAGAATTCCCGCTATAACTTTTCTTCCCATTAATTTCATAGACCTTTCCCTCCTGGTATATTTATAATCAGATATAATTACCTAATATAATTACAGTTTATCATACCAAAAAAGTCATTACAATATATAAAGATTGGTTTTTTTAATATTATTTATCATTTTTTAGCACTTTTTAATCCTTGAATATCAATGGTAAAAAGCAATAAAACCGCTTGTTTTCTAAGAAACAAGCGGTTTTATTATTAAGTTGCAGTGTAATTATTAACACTATTTACCCATAGCACGGTTGTATGCTGATGTGTAGATATCAAGTAACTCCTGGAGACCCATATCCTTGCAATCTGCAACGAATTTGTCCCACTCGGTAATCGGAGTCTGCTTTAACATAAACTTTGAGAGCATCTCGTTCTTGTAGGTATCAAGAGCTGTGAAGTACTCATCGTAGATATCGCGCTCGTCAGCGTTGAATGAAATCCAAGATACCGGGTTAAAGAACTCTGCTGTGAAGTCGTTGGTCTTTGCATACTCGGTAGCAAGCTTTTCTGAAATCTCTGCCTTCTGAGCCTCGAGAGGTGCGGTACGGAGATAAGTTCCCATTGTACCAAAACCATACTTCTGAGATGAAGTCTCGCCTTCCTCAAGTATGAGCTTCTTAACGCCATCTACAAGCTCGTAGGTCTCGCCTTCCTTACCGTAGCGGAGAAGGTCTGCGCCTTCATCAGAGTACATCCAGTCAAGGAACTTGATTGCATTGTCAATTCTGCCCTCATCGCCGGTGTTGCAGACAACCATAGATGTCGGGTCATTCTTGAAGTTTGCAATTTCGCCACCGATAGGCGGTGCCATACTAGCCATATCGAAGTCCGGATTATCCTGCTGGCAAAGCTGGTCAAAGAAGTTGATGCGAACAAGATATTCCGGCATCATAAATCCACGGTCAGTTGTGATGTATTCCTGCCATGAGTTGGTCGGAATTGTTAAGTAATCCGGCGGAATAAGGTCCTCATCGCTTAACTTCCAGAAAAACTCAATAACTTCCTTCATAGTGTCTTCAACCGCACCAAAGTGCCACTTAGCATCGTCGCCATTGTAGTCATAGTAAAAGCCTGTTGCAAAGTACGGCGCAAACATCGGACCCATAACGTCGATGTTTGTTAAGCCTGAACGGAAGCAAATCGGGTATGACTTCGGATATGACTTCTTAAGCTCGCGAGCTACTTCAAAGAGCTCCTCTTCGCTCGTCGGAACCTCTAAGTTGTGCTTCTCAAAAATATCGCGGCGATATAACCAAGAACGACCGTTACCGGCTAAAACATCACCTGTAACCTGAGCAATGTAAATCTTACCGTCGCCAGATGTGCGCTCAGCTAAAGTCATAGCCTTCTTTTCCTCACCCATAGCATCTAAAATTGCCATAAAGTTCGGCATCTTATCGAAGTTGTCAGAAAGCGGGATGAACGCGCCTGACTCAGCGTGACCGTCACTCTCAGCCTTTGAGCTTGAATAAAGAATGTCCGGTAATGTTTCCGGAGATGCCATCATAAGGTTAACCTTGGTAACAAAGTCAGAGCCCGGAATACCTGTGACCTCAAGAGTTGCACCTGTTGCTTCTTCCATATAATCCCAGATAATCCAGTTTTCATTGTACGGCCATGAAGCATGGCTTGAAGTTGTAAGCTTAATAACCGTACCATCTGCAAAAAGCTTACCGTTTTCTGCGAGCTGCTGTCCGCCACTCGGTGTCTTGGTATCGTCCTTGCAAGCAGCAAAGGCAAAAACCATAACACCTGCGAGAACAAGAGCTACAATTCTTTTCATTGTTTTACTCATTTTTCAATCCTCCTGTTTTTTTGTGCGTTTTTTTACTAAATGCACATTATATTTATATTATAATACTGCTATGCTTAAAAAGCAAGATTTTTATATTTAAACAAAATATTTTTTGTATTTATGACACATTGTTGCATTCCATCCCTGCTCTGTTATTTGCTTGACATTCGCCGCCTTTGTTGGTATAATAGTCAAACATGTTAAGATATGCGGATGTGGCGGAATTGGCAGCATTTTATTCGACCGCCGCCGGTGGCGGATGCAGGGAGAATTAAATGGCGCAGCGGTCAAAACTGCCGGAGTTTCCGCAAAAAAAGCAGTTTTGGGCACCGCAAGAGTCACGCGGAGCGCGGCTGCCGTAATAAAAAAGTTAATATGCGGATGTGGCGGAATTGGCAGACGCGCTAGACTTAGGATCTAGTATCTTCCGATGTGCAGGTTCAAGTCCTGTCATCCGCACCAACAAAACGGAGTTTCACTTTAGTGAAGCTCCGTTTTGTTCTTGTTGTTCTGTAAGGACTTGAAGCTTAAGAAGGTTTTTGCGTCAAGAAAACGATTAATAATCCTGTTTAGCAAAAAGGTGCGAGACGAACTCCCGCTTAAGCGGTCGTCGAGCAGATAAGGCGCGAAGCGACTGTGTCCTGTCATCCGCACCAAAACACCCAAGACCGATGGTCTTGGGTGTTTTTCTTTATACAAATCCCTTTGTCGTTAAAAAGTCGTAGCTTTGTTTTAGTGAGTCAAACGGGTTACCCGGGCAGATGTCCTGCTCGACAAGTGCATATTTTGCGCCCGCTTTTTCTGCTGCCGAATTTATTGCATCCCAGTCGAGATTTCCGTTTCCTACCTCTGCCATTTCAGGTATATTCCATCCTTCGACCGTGATTTTCAAATCCTTATAATGCAATACCATTGCGCGCTTTCCGAGCCTTTCGATTATCTTTGCAGCGTCCATACCTGCAACTTGGCACCAATATGTATCAAGCGTAAAAACAAAAGTTTCGGGGTCTGTATCCTCTATAAGACAGTCAAAAATATATCTTCCGTCGTATTTCATAAACTCCGCCGCGTGATTATGATAAGAAAAATACATTCCCTCATTTTTTATAGCATCGCAAATTGGTTTTACTTCCTTTATAAACTGCTCGACCGCTTCCTTTGACCTATAATACTCAAGCGGCATTGAGCCGAGTCCGCAAATATTACTGCCCACGGCTCTGTTGTACTCGATAACTTCCTTTACATTTTCTTTGAATGCATCAAAAGACTTGTGCGTTACAACGCACTCAAGACCGTACTTATCGAGCACCTCTTTCATCGGCTTTGCCTCAAGCGGTGTGCCGGAAATCTGAACGATTTTGTAGCCGATATCTTTGATTTTCTTGCAGGAAGCATCAAAATCGTCAATGGTTTTAATATGGTTTCTTATTGTATAATACTGCGCGCCGATCCTTTTATCCATATTAAAGCACCTCATTTAATATTTCGCAAAGCGCGTTGTATGCAACAGTGAATGTTCCTTCTCCGCCCTTGGGGAGTTTTTCCATTTCGTCGTCAAGCTCAAGATCCGCAAGGCCTTCAAAGCTTCCGAGGTGCGGCTCTAAGCTTACATAACCGTTATAGCCGTTTTTAAATAAGCTTTCAAGAATATACTTAAGATTTCCTTCTCCGTGACCTGCCGGAACGACCTTACCGTCTGTGCGCGAATCTTTTATATGCATATATTCGATGTACTTATTAAGCTTATCATACGCGTTCTTTGTGTCTTCGCCGCACTGCACGAAGTTTGCCGGGTCAAAGACTGCCTTAAAGTTATCACAGGCAAGGTTTTCCATAAGATCGATGCATCTCTCTATTGTATCGCCGTATATATCCTTCTCGTTCTCGTGGAGTAAAATTACGGAATTCTCACGGGCATAATCAATCATAGCATTAAGTCTTTTAAATACCTCAGCTCGTTTTTCTTCCCACTCGCCATCTTTTTTATAGAAGCTGAACATTCTTATGTATTTCGAGCCGAGTTCCTTTGCAATATAAACGACTCTCTTAAACTCCTCAAACTGCGGAGCAAAATCATCTTCAATATACACCTTGCCTACAGGCGAGCCGATTGAAGAAGCCTTAATGCCATATTTTTTCATTTTTTCCTTAAGTTCATTAACTTCTGCATCAGTAATCTTCGCAATATTCGTACCGTCAATACCGCGCGGCTCGAAATATTTGATGTTGAGCTTATTTAAAACCTCAAACTGCAATGCAATACAAGAATCAATTTCATCTGAAAATCCGCTTATTTTTTCATACATCATATTTCTTTCTTCCTTTTCGGTTCTCAATTATTGAAAGTATTAACAGCACAAATACCGTTCCTACGATAACGCCTGAAAAATCTATCCACACATCGCGCAGCTCTCCCGAGCGTCCGGGACTAAAAAGCTGAATTGTTTCATCAATTATCGGTATGAGAAGCCCCGCAAATAATGGTTTCGATAATTCGCGAACTACATTTTTTGTAAAAGTTCTCGTCGTAACAATAAGCATCATTCCGAGCGCTGTATATTCTAAGAAATGCGCGAGCTTACGGAATGCGTTGTGTGACATAGGAAATTCCGCTCCAAAATAGCTAAAAAATCTCTTTACCATTTCGTATACACCGCCACTTACTTTTCCCGATTCACTTGCCGGCGCTATCGAATGAGCAAAGATAAACGCAATCAGCGCGAGGGTCACGATAATGCTTGCTGTCTGCCATGCTCTTCTCTTCATTATTCGTCCTCAAAGACACCGATGCGAGATAAGATTTTCTCCATCTCACGAACGCGCGCTTCCCATGAACAAGCTCTGCCGTGTTCTATACGAAGCTTTGTCTTTTCGTCATTTTCTTCCGAGAGCGCTTCCTCGCATTTTTTAACCATTTCCGAAGTGTCATTTGCGATATAAACGGAATCTGCATAGCCTAAAACCTGCTCAGGCTGTGGAGTACTGACAACAGGCTTTCCACTTGCTAAATACTCAAAGAACTTGAGCGGACTTACATCCTTTGAAAGCTCACCCGAGCGAAAAACATTAAGACACACATCAAATGCCGCGATATATGCCGGCATATCGTTATATTTTTTCATTCCGAGGAAATGCACATTAGGATATTTTCTTAAATACTCAAGGTCAACGCCCGGCATACTTCCGCCGACAAGTACTACCGACCAATCGGGACGCGACGATGCAACCTCTTCAATTGCCGCGTAGTCGATACATTCCTGAAGCATACCTGAAAAACCAATTATCGGATGCGGAATGTCCTTTATATCGGCAGGAATTGGTAGATCACCGCTTGCCGCAGAATTAAAATGCGGGAAGTTAACACCATTTGGAAGCAAAACGGTATTTTCGTTATACTGTGAGAGTGTGTCGAAAAGACCGCTTGCTGTTGCAAAAACCTGATTTGCGCTACTTGCGAGATCCTTTTCCATTCCATTTACAACATCGGCATTTATCATTCCTTTATATGCCGCGTGGCGATCAACGCAGTCGTAAACAAGGCCTGAATGCGGAATTTTGTTTATAACATCACCGCTCATCGGCGAATAGCACCAAAGCACCGGATTTTCAAAGCCGTGAAGCTTCATTTTCTTCTTTACAAAACGTGCAATTTTTCTCTGATTTATTTTATTTATAAATCTGAATTTATTATAAAACGGAAGAACGGGAGGAAGAGAATAAACAGTTATGTTCTCCTGAACCTTGTCGCCTTCCTTTTTCCACGCACTGAGGCGCGGAGCGGTACTTTTGTCCTTAAGAGGCGCGATATAGGTAATCGGTGGATCGAAATATAAAATTTCAGCATTGCTCATTCTGCCCATAACGTGCTGCTTGCGAGTTGGGAATGGATGCCATGTACTCGTTGATAAGCAAACTATTTTATTCATTTCCGAAAAACTCCTTTGCCACTTTAGCATTTACGCGCTCATTTTCACGAATTTTCTGCGTTGCCGCTTTGATTTTAGATGAAGATTCCTCGCTGAGTGCGCGGTCAATATACTGACGAATTTTATCAAAGGTAAAATCTGAATATTCGATGTAAAACTCATCGCCGATATACTTCATAAAATTAGAAACCTTTTCATCATATGAAATTCCGACGACGGGAACACCCTGTCCTGCACCGAAAACAAGTGCATGCAGACGCATTGCAACGATAAGCTTCATCCTTGATAAAATACCAATCATTGTATGAACATCGTGTTCATTGCGTAAAATCCGCGTTTCACATTCGGTCTTTTTCGCAATCTGCTCAGCAATTGGCAAATCGCGCTCACGCTCCATAGGAACTAAGAGAGGCTTTAAATTATAAGTTTTTGCAATATAATCAACGGTTTTTGCAATTTCAGGGAGCTTTTTATCAAAGCCTTTCCACTTTCTCATTGCGATACAAACATAATTTTCATTAATATCAAGCGATTCACTGAAAAACGCACTTTCAATCTGCAAATCCCCTGCAGGACTTAAGTTAAGCGTTGGGTCAGCTGCAAGGTGCATTTCAGGGCGCGATACTCCCATTTTGCGAAGCTCTTCCATCGAGCTCGGCTCACGCAGGGTTATAACCTTTGCACATTTATCGATAACCTTAGCGGCAAGACGACGATTATTCTTGCGACTAACCGGCCCGATTCCGCAACCGTACATCATAACAGGCGCACCGCAAAGCTTAGCAAGTGCTATACTGAAAAGATAAAACCAAAGCGATCGGCTGCTTGTACAGTCCTGAATAAGGCTTCCTCCGCCGTTTATATAAAGATGCGCGTGGCGAAGCGCTTTAATCATTTTGAAAATATTGAATGTATAAATCGAGCGAATGCGATACTGCAAGCGCGTCTGCTTCGGATTTCTCGACATAACGCAGATTCGTGCGTTCTTCGATATATCGGAAAGCTCTTTTTTTACCGCTTTTAAAATCGCATCGTCACCGGCATTTCCTCTGCCGTAAGCTCCGCAAACAACAACCTGGCCACGGCGGATTTTATTGCATTTAACGCTCTCTAAAACATTGCTGTAAATCTCAATCTGGTCTTTGACCATTTTATCAAGTGAATAAAGCCTGCTCGCCTTTTCAAGAAGCTTCTTTGCCATATCGCGGCGGACATCCGGATTTTTATATAAATATTCGAGATGGGCGGCAAGTTCATCTACCGCCTGTGGCTTAAATAGTAATCCGTTTGCGCCATGGTCAATGAGTATCGGCATACCTCCAACCGAGGACACGACCATAGTGCAATCAGAACGCACCGCTTCGAGCACGCTGTACGGGAAACTTTCGCTGAGAGATGAAAGCAAGTTGATGTCAATTGCGTTTAAGAATGTATCCATATCGGACACCCAACCCGCAAAAATTATGCGGTCTGAGAGCTTGTTTTCCTGAACCAATTTAGTTAAATATTCTCTCTGCTCACCGTCACCGCCGATAATTAGGTATAACTTCGGGCAAATGTCAGAAAGCTTTGCAAAAGCGCGGACAATCGTCGCAATATCCTTAACCGGATGAAGACGCGCCGCGATGCCGCAGACGATTGTATCTTCATCTGCAGGGATTCCGTATGACTTTAAAAATTCCTCTCGCGAGCATTTCGGCTTCGGCTCATAAGAAAAGTCGATTCCGTTATAAATTACGTGTACATTATACGGGTCAAAGCCGCGGTCTATAAGCATATCCGCGAAATTATCAGTAACACCGATATGCCCGTCGAGCAAACGAAGTGCTATGGTATTGAGCATACCAAAGGTATATTTTTTAACGGCATTTCCCATATAGTCAAGGCGCCAGTCGCTATGCACCGTTGTAACAACCGGCACTTTGCACTTTCTTCTGAGCATCGTTCCGATAACATTAGCCTTTGCACCGTGGCAATGAACGACGTCAAAGCCGCCATCATTTATAATTTTCTTAAGCTCCGCAACATCCTTTAACATATTGCCGTTGCGTATAACTTTAGTCGGAATACCCATAGCAATTGCGTCGTCGGCAAACTCGCCCTCACGCAGACTGATGAGCAGAACATCTATGTTTTTATGAAGCTGGGCAACGAGAGAAAGCACGTGGGTTTTAGCGCCTCCGACATCTCCGCCGCCAATTATGTGGCATACTTTCATATCCATAAATCTCCCATATTGTAAATTTTAAATTAAAACTCTTGAGATATTTACCCATATATTATATAATATGGTTTAAGGTCGGTCAAGCAATCGACCGAGAATTTACAAAACAATTTCGGAGGTAGGTTATGAAAATCATAAACGAAAAAGGAAAATTATTTGGTATTATCAATCCCGTTGACCTTATCATTTTACTTGCAATTATTGCTGTGGTCGCGGCATTCGGTATCAAAACGCTCAAAGAGCCTGTTCAGGCAGTTGTAGTTGAGAAGCCGGATATGTATGTAACACTCAGAGTGCGCGGTGCTATGCCGTCGCTTATTGAAGCATGCAAAGCAATTGAAAAAGACAGCCGTCTTGTTGCCGGTAACAGCTATGTTAACGATGCTACCGTTCAGTCTGTTGCAATCGAAGATTACATTTACACCGGCGAGACCGCTGAGGGCGTAAGCGTTCTTTGTAACGACCCGATGAAGAAGGATATTCTCATCGTAGTCAAAAGCAAGGCTTCTCCGAATGATCCTGTTATCAAGATGGGTAACCAGGAAATCAGAACCGGCCGCGGCTTTATTTTTAAAACCAATCTTGTTGAAGTGAATACAACAATTGAATCGGTGAAATTTGATGGATAATATTATTTTAAGTTGCTTTGTGGCAAGATTTGTATGCTTTGTCCGCAAGCTGTATTCAACGAGCGCGCTCGCTAAGTTTTTCAGCTGCGTCAAAAGGCTCTTTTTGCGCTCGCGCTCCAATCGTATATGGTGCGGATTTTTATCCGTGCGCTCGACGATTGTCTATTCAAAGTTTTATAAAATCGCTTCAAAGTTCAATCTTTTTCTCTCAAAGATTGGCGCATCAGTCGGCGCAATTTGCGATAAAAGCGGAATATTTAAGGTTTGCAGGCGTTTTGCCGCATCTGCTTTTGTTGAAAAAAGCTTTATTCTGCGCTCGATAAAGTCGCTCGGTATGCGCGGAATTTTGCTTGTTGCTTTCGCGATGTATCTCCCGCTCGACTATTTTATTCGAGATGTGTTAAAGCTTGCAAGCATCGGCGCAATTTGGGACGAAGCTCTTATGCTCTTCTCGGTATTTTATATCATCTGGAGAATGGCGGTTTCGCGCCGTGAGCAGGTTAAGCCGAGAATTACACCTGTCGATGCACCGCTCATCTTCTTCGTTTCAATTTCACTTGTAATCCTCGCGATGGTATCACCGGTGCTCAGCGTTGCAATCGCAGGATATCGCGCGGTGTGCCAGTTTATGCTTTGGTTCTTTGTTATAACGCGCCTTATTGAAGACGATCGCGATCTTAAGATTTTCTATTATTCAATGTGCATTATGGCGGTCTGTATCGGCCTTCACGGTATTTACCAGTACATTGTTGCGGCGCCTATGCCTGCAAGCTGGGTTGCTGCAGCGGAAACAACCGGTATGCGTACACGCGTATACTCCCTCACAGGAAGCCCGAATATTATGGGCGCACTTATGGTTATGACCGCTCCAATGCTTGCAGCACTTGCTTATTATGTTAAGCCTATGTGGTTAAAATGCCTCATGTGGGCAGCGACCGGTGTTTTGTGCTTGTCTCTTCTTGCAACATTCTCTCGCGGAGCGTGGTTTGGGCTTGCAATTGCGGTCGTCCTTTTCTGCTTAATTGTTGACCTGCGCTTGCTTTTTGTTGCAGTGGCAGGAGTTTTGGCGCTCATCTTCTTTGTTCCGCAAATCGGCGATCGAATAGGATTTCTTTTCACCTCAGACTTTGTAGAAGCTAATAACAAGGGCGGTCGCGGTGAACGCTGGACGATTGGCTTCGAGCTACTCGAATCAAACCCCGTCTGGGGCTTTGGTTTAGGTCGTTTCGGCGGTGCAATCGCGATGCAGAATCAGGCAATTGAGGGCCTTGATTATTTCTATATGGATAACTATTACCTTAAAACGCTTGTTGAAATGGGATATGTCGGTCTTGTTTCTTATGTGTATTTGCTCGTTTCAAATGCTTACTCAACGCTAAGAGGTCTTTTCAGAACAAGAAAGAGCGGTCTTTCTCTTCTCTCTGCCGGAATGTTCTCGGGAATGATTGGCGTTCTCGCTCACTCATTCTTTGAAAACATTTTCGAAGTCCCGTATATGAATTCTTATTTCTGGGGCATGGCGGCGGCAATTATGTACATAAGCTTTCTCCGAAGAAAGAAATAAAAAAAGTCCACCTTGTAAGGCGGTTGGTCGCAGAGAGAAGCCGGTTTTGAACTGACCTTTTCCGCTAAAAGTGCATCAAAAAATCAGGTAATACGTCAGTATTACCTGATTTTTGTTCTTTCTTTTAACGAAAAATTCCTATTTCAAAACTGCAAGGCACTTTAAAGAGTGCATT
>JAZPZP010000115.1:0-11605 GCA_045544695.1 Eubacteriales bacterium
CATATGTATAGTGGTCAACAACATTGTAGTCGTCACGGTTAAACTTAGCAGCAAGATGAGCCTCTGCCATAGCAAAACCAACACCGTTAGCGGTACCCTGACCGAGCGGTCCTGTTGTAATCTCAACACCCTTGGTGTGACCATATTCCGGATGACCCGGTGTTAAGCTGTCAAGCTGACGGAAGTTCTTTAAGTCGTCCATCTTTACGCCGTAATCAAAAAGATGGAAAAGGCTGTAAATTAAAGCTGAGCCGTGTCCTGCAGAAAGGATGAAGCGGTCACGGTTTAACCAATTTAAATCCTTCGGGCTGTGCTTCATCTGATTTGCCCAAACTGCATAAGCAATCGGAGCAGCACCGAGCGGAAGACCCGGATGACCGGAATTTGCCTTCTGAACGGTTTCAGCAGCGAGAACACGAATCGTATTAACGACTTTGTTTTCAATCTTGTTCATATTTTTCACCTCAAATAATTATTGACAATAAATCGTACATATTATTTTATCATATTATAATATATAATGCAAATAATATTTTCATAAAAAAATTCTTTACATTTCAAAATCTTTGTGGTACAATATATGAGCGTATTTATGCGCGAAACAAATTTCTCTCACCTATGTTTGGGGATTAAGGCTTGCAGCGCAAGGCTTTCACCCGCCTCATACGCAGATGAGCAGAGAAAAATCTATAGAAAGGTGAAGTGTGCATCATGATTTTAAAAGAGCAGAAAACCGCGGTTATCGAAAAGAACCGCACTCATCCGACCGATACCGGCTCACCTGAGGTTCAGATTGCAATCTTAACCGAGCGTATCGCTCAGCTCACAGAGCATCTCAAGGTCCACCACAAGGATAACCACTCCCGCCGTGGTCTTTTGCAGATGGTTGGTAAGCGCCGCAATCTTTTAAACTACCTCGCAAAGAAGGATATCGAGCGCTATCGTGCAATCGTTGCAAAGTTAGGTTTAAGAAAGTAATTAACGATGGGGGTAAGATGGAGTTTTACTTCATCTTACCCTTCTATTGTCTGAGTGAATTTTTCGCGTTGGTTAGTTTAGCAGTTGAACTTGTTACCGAAGGGTTCGGTAATAGCTTCAAATGCTAAACATACGCTCTCACTCAGGCAAGATGTTTGAAAGGAGAGAACTTTAAGATGATGAAAAAAATGGAATTCCCGAAATTCAGAGTTTTCGAAACTGAGTTTGCCGGCCGCAAGCTCGTTATCGAAACAGGCAAGATGGCAGGTCTTGCTAACGGTTCCTGCCTCGTTCGCTACGGCGAAACAGTAGTTTTAGTTACAGCTACCGCATCTGAAAAGCCGCGTGCAGGAATTGACTTCTTCCCGCTCTCAGTTGACTTTGAAGAGCGCCTTTACTCAGTTGGTCGCATCCCGGGCAGCTTTATGCGCCGCGAGGGCAGACCGAGCGAGCGTGCAATCTTAGCTTCCCGCTTGATTGACCGCCCGACCCGTCCGCTCTTCCCGTCCGATATGAGAAACGATGTTGCTATCGCTGCAACCGTTTTATCAATCGACAATACATGCTTACCGGAAATCGTTGCTATGATCGGTACTTCGGTATCGCTCTCAATCTCCGATATTCCGTGGGGCGGCCCGATTGCAGGCGTTAATGTCGGTTATGTTGACGGTATGTTTGTTATGAACCCGGATTCCGCTCAGCGCGAGAAGAGCACAATGAACTTAACCGTTGCAGGTACTGCTGAGAAGGTCGTTATGATCGAAGCAGGTGCTGACCAGATTCCTGAGGACATTATGTTCGACGCTATTATGCTCGCTCATGAAGAAATCAAGAAGCTCGTTGCTTTCATTGCTGAAATCAAGGCTGAAATCGGTCTTCCGAAGTTTGAATATGCAAAGGCTGCATTTGACTTTGACCTCTTCGAGGATGTAAAGGCTTATGCTATTGATAAAGTCCGTTACTGCATGGATACAGATGATAAGCTTGTTCGCGACGAGCGTCTCCGTGTTTTAACCGAGGAGCTTGTTGAGAAGTTCATCGAGCAGTATCCGGAGTGTGAGACATATCTTGGTGAGTGTCTCTACAAGATTCAGAAGATGGTTGTTCGCGAGTGGCTCCTTGAGGGCAAGCGCGTTGACGGCCGTTCACTTGATGAAGTTCGTCCGCTCGCTGCTGAGGTTGGTGTTCTCCCGAGAACTCATGGTTCAGGTATGTTTACCCGCGGTCAGACTCAGGTCTTAACCGTTGCTACTCTCGGTACAATTGCTGATCAGCAGAAGCTTGACACAATCTATGAGGAGGAGTCAAAGCGCTACCTCCATCACTACAACTTCCCGTCATACTCTGTCGGTGAAGCTCGCCCGAGCCGTGGCCCGGGTCGCCGTGAAATCGGTCACGGTGCTCTCGCTGAGCGCGCTCTCGAGCCGGTTATTCCGAGTGAGGACGAGTTCCCGTATTCAATCCGCTTAGTTTCTGAGGTATTAAGCTCTAACGGTTCTACATCACAGGGTTCAATCTGTGGTTCAACTCTTGCTCTTATGGATGCAGGCGTTCCGATCAAGGCTCCGATTGCAGGTATCTCCTGCGGTCTCGTTACCAAGGACGACAAGTGGCTCACATTTATCGATATCCAGGGCGTTGAGGACTTCTACGGAGATATGGACTTTAAGGTTGCCGGTTCAAAGGCTGGTATCACCGCTATTCAGATGGACTTAAAGACCGATGGTTTAACTCCGGAGATTATCCGTTCAGCTCTTACAATTACCCGCGACGCTCGTTACAAGATCTTAGACGAGATTATGCTCCCGTGCATCAATGCTCCGAGAACTGAGCTTTCAAAGTACGCTCCGAAGATGCTCCACATGACAATTGATCCGGAGAAGATTCGTGACGTTATCGGTAAGGGTGGTAGCGTAATTCAGAAGATCTGTGCTGACACCGGCGCTAAGGTTGACATTGAGGACGACGGTAGCGTTTACATTTCAGGTCTTGAGCAGGAAGCTTGCGAGAAGGCTAAGAAGACAATCGAAGCTATCGTTAACGATCCTGAGGTCGGCGCACTTTACTACGGTAAGGTTGTTCGTCTCATGGCATTCGGTGCATTCGTTGAAATCGCTCCGGGCAAAGACGGTCTCGTTCACATTTCAAAGCTTGAGAACCGCCGCGTAGAAAAGGTTGAGGACGTTTTAAATGTCGGCGATATGACCTGGGTTAAGGTTACTGAAATCGACGATAAGGGCAGAATCAATCTCTCCCGCAAGGATGCACTCAACGAAATGGCTGAAAAAGACGCTGAGTAATTTAAAAATTTTAAAGGACATCTCTTTACGAGATGTCCTTTTTTTATTCATTTTAACCTTACCTTCCGAATAAGATTTATACGGAGAGGAGGTAGCGCTTTGAAACTCAAAAAAAATACCGTATTTTACAGCGCATTCACACTCACACTTTCCAATATTGCACTAAATGCTCTCGGATTTTTATACCGGCTTTTTTTAAGTCGAACAACAGGTGCTGAAGGAATGGGAGTTTATCAGCTTGTAATGCCGTATTATTCGGTTATTCTCGCGATTTGCGTTACCGGTCTTACACTTTCCACCTCTCGCCTATGCGCTAAATATTCAGCACTTCGCGACAACTGTGCCGCACGCAAGGTAGCTTTAAATTCAATCGTTATTTTCTTGTCGTTATTTTCTCTGGTTGCAATTATAAGCACTTCTTTTTCACGCTTTATTTCAACCAGCATTCTTGGTGATGCTCGCACATTCCTCTCAATTTTAATTATTCTGCCCTGTCTTTTTTGCACAGGTATTGAGAACATATTAAAAAACTTTTTCTTCGGCACTCAGAACTTAAAACCGCCTATTATTTCCGAAATTTCTGAGCAAGTAATTCGCTTTGTCGCGGTTGCCACGCTTATACTTATACTTTCTCCGCAAAACGCAGGTCATTCTTCCGCCCTCATCATCTGTGGTATGGTCATAAGTGAAATTGCAAGTGTTATCATACTTCTTCGTTTTTTCGGAAAAGGCAAATCGAACAGAACGCATTATTTTCGTGAGATCCTCTCTATTTCAACGCCTGTTGCGCTGTCCGCGCTTCTCAACAATCTTCTCGATGCCTTTACTTCAGTCCTTATCCCTCAACGCCTTGTCGCATCAGGAATGAGTCCTTCTGACGCAATATCCTCCTTTGGTGTAATCTTCGGAATGACACTTCCGACTCTCGCTCTCCCCTTCGGATTAATTGGTGCTTTAACTACCGTAATTATTCCGAAAATGTCGGAGAGTTTAGCATGCGGTGATTCTTCTCTTCTGCGCCGTCGAAGTGCTAAACTTCTGCATACGACAAGTCTTTTAGCACTCCCTTCAATCGGATTTTTTATAGCTCTCGGGGATGAATTCTGCGCCTTACTTTATAATAACCCGGCTGCCGGAAACTATATGCTCCCGCTCTGTATCGCGACTCTTTTTACATTTTACCGAATGAGCTTGGGTTCACTTTTAAATTCAATCGGACTGCAGAAACGAGTCGCCGTTATTTCCTTTTTAAGCGGCATTATTCTGCTAATCGGCACCTGGTTTGTCGGTAAAATCGGTATATGGGGCTTTTTAATTGCGGATGTCGTCTCCTCATTTATCGGCGCACTTCTCTGTTTTATGCCACTTAAAAAGAGGCTTGGCCTGTCTTTAAGACTACGCAATTGGTTTATAACTCCCGCCCTTTCTTCAACACTTTCTTCACTTTGCGCGCATTTTGTCTATATAACAGCAAAAGGCGACGGTATAAGCAACACAACGTCTATCTTGTGTTCACTCATAACCGCCGCCGCAGTTTACTTTATTTCACTTAAAGTTCAAGGCACGAGCCTTTTTACTTATTTAAGGAAGCTTCGAAGCTGACAAGAAGCTCTTTTTCGCTCTTCCCGTCAATCCAAATAAGATTGTCGCCTGTATTGATTGCATTCGGGGCTGCCGTCCACGGCTCGGCACAAGCGAAGTTTGCGAGCGTTGTATAGAAGACGTAATGCTTGTAATTATCATCAGCCTTAACGGTAACCGAATGGCCGAGACCGCTCTCGAATACTACTGTCGGCTCGGTTTTAATATCAAAAACTGCGTCAATTTCATTCGCAAAGCTAATCTTCTCGCCGTCTAAAATAACGAAACTCTTCGGATTATCAGCCTTAAAATACGGATGAACACCGCTCGAGAACGGCATCTTCTTATCAGTTAAGTTTTTAAACTTCTGAGCTATTGTAATTTTGTCGCCTTTTAATGCAAAAGTATATAAAACCTCGAAATCAAACGGGTACATTTCAAGAGTTTCGGCATTTGACTTAAGTGCAACGGTTACTGACGCGCAATCATCAGCAGAAGCAGAAACAATCTCCCACGGCATACCGCTTGCAAAGCCGTGAATGCTCATTTTATATTCCTTACCGTCAAGAGTGTATGTCTCATTAACGGTTCTTCCGCAGGTCGGGAAAAGAATCGGTGTTCCCTCGCGCACGCGCTCGGGTGTTTCATCGATTGTATCGCCTGCGAGGTAAATTATCTCTCGTCCGCAAGCAAAAAACTGCATTAAGTTAGCGCCCTTTTCGGTTGCAACCGTTGCGTAAGAGCCTGCATTGTCATCGTACAAGCGAACGCTGTTCCACTTGTCATTTAATTTTTCAACGCGGAAGCCATTTGTTCCTGTCTTATAAACCGTTGTATTTAAATTGTGTTCCATATCAATTGTCTCCTTAACAAATTCCCAACCGTTTTTTTCGTAATAACCGCACGCGTGCTCGGTTCGCACATAAAGTGTATCAAAACCAAGCCTTAAGGACTCTTCCTTAACCTTGCCGATAAGTCTTTTTGCAATGCCAAGGCTTCTGTGCTCGGGCGGTACAAATAGCGAGCCCATCCAGGGAGTGAATTTTTCACCCTTTAAATAGTTTTCATACATCGTTATCGTGCCGAGAAGTGTTTTCCCTTCAAGCGCTATAAAAGTACGCGGTAGAGAGTTCAGTTTCTGTGCTTTTAAATTTTTAGTTATGTCACTAAGAGTTATACTCGGGCGGTCAACTCTGCAGAATTCTTCCCATGTCCACTTAGCAACTGTATCTATATACTCGGGAAACTCACAAAGAGCTTTTATATCCATAGCTTACTCCTGTGTTCCGCTCGGCTTGTTACCACCCTTGTTATGCGGACGGTGGTGATGACGGCGACGGCGATGGTTATTGTTATTATTTTTGTTGCCGTCCGGCTGGCTTTTCGGATCTTCTTCCTTTACTTCGGGAGCAGGCTCCTTAATTTCCTCTTTGACCTTTTCCTTGCGCGGACAAGCCTTACCTTTCGGGCAAACATCGCATTTGTTGTATTCACGCGGCGCCATCTCCGGCGACTCATCTAAACGAACTTTCAACTTTCCGCGGAGAAGATTTACATCAACGACTGTTCCCGTACCATCTGGGGTTTCAACAACCGAATTCACATTTGGCGTCGTGCGATGCAGTTCCTCATAAGCCTCCTGCTCATATTTGAGACAGCACATAAGTCTTCCACAGGTGCCTGAAATCTTGGTAGGATTAAGCGATAGATTCTGCTCCTTAGCCATCTTGATTGAAACAGGCTGAAAATCGTCTAAAAAGCTGGAGCAGCAGAACGGTCTTCCGCAAATTCCAAGTCCGCCAAGAAGTTTTGCCTCGTCGCGCACACCGACTTGGCGAAGCTCAATTCGAGTTTTGAATACGGATGCAAGATCGCGAACAAGCTCACGGAAGTCAATTCGTCCGTCAGCAATAAAATAGAATAAAATTTTACTGCGGTCAAATGTGCATTCGACATCAATCGCCTTCATTTCGAGCTTATGCTCCAATATTTTCTGCTGGCAAATTACGAGCGCCTCGCGCTCTTTTTCTTTGTTTGCACGGATTGTTTCAAAATCAGCCTCGGTGGCTTTTCTGAGTACCTTGCGAAGCGGCTGGACAACCTTCTCATCAGGAATTTCATAATTTGACTCAAGCACTTCACCGTGCTCAATTCCACGAGCGGTTTCAACTATAACCGTGCAACCCTTGGGATAATTGTTTCCACACGGGTCAAAGGAATAAACCTTTCCCAATTCCTTAAAACGGACACCGACTATTTCTGTCAATGTTTCTCCTCCTTTTCTATTTCAAAGCACACGCGATTTTTGCAGCTATCATTGCAAGTATGTGAGCCACTCCCACATTTTGCATTGTCAGTCGTCGCGCGTTATCTGTTATTTCCATAATTTTTAGAATTTTATGCACATCAAGTGCCGCCGCAACATTTTTTGCAGCATTAACATTCACAAACAAGTCATTTGGTAAAGAGTTCTGCGCTATCGCATCGCGCAGTATCGCTGTTAAATATGAGTAAAACTCGAGCATTTCATCTCTTTTTCGCTTCTCACATTGCATAAAAGCGCCAAGTATTTCAAGCTCATCACGCTTTGCGATACTCTCCGCAGCCAAGCACGCAAGCTCCTTTATTTCGTCAGAAGTCTCGTTGTAACGGTTCTCTGTCTGAAGCCTTAGGTGCGTAACGCGCGAAAGTATCGTCGCGAGAAAGCTGTTATGATTCGTACACAAAAGAATAAATGTTGTAAACTTAGGCGGCTCTTCTAAAATCTTAAGAAAAGCATTCTGCGCCGAAGGATTCATTTTATCTGCATCTTTTATAATATATACTTTTTTTTCACCGTCATTCGGGAAAATAAATGCATCTTTGCGGATATTTCGGATTTCCTCGACCGAAATTATTACCCTGTCCGTCTCAAACATCAACAAATCCGGATGTATCTTAGCCACGGCCTTACGGCAGGAATTGCAGGCACCACAAGGCTTCCTCTCGCCCGTACATAAAATTGAACGGGCGAGAAGATCAGCTATTTTTTCTTTTTCGTCATCGGCACCTGAAATGAGTAGTGCGTGAGGAATGGCATTTTTGTAAACCACCTTCTCGACATACTCATATACGCGGCTATTTTTTGAAGAATCCATTAAAGCTTCTCAAATCTCTCGATATCAACTACAAACACTGTAGCTCCGCCGACTGTAACCTCAACAGGAACAGATGGGAAGAAGCCCATTCCAAGCTCGCTTGTAGCAGGAATAACCTGTTTTCTGCGATGTGAATGTTCCTTGATTGTCTTGATTACATCCTCGACCTTATCCTCGTCAACACCGATGATTACAGTTGCATTGCCAGCTCTCAAAAATCCGCCTGTTGTAGCGAGATGAGTTACAGAGTAGTTCTTTTTTGTAAGCTCTGTAATAACGGTATGCGAATCGTCTGAGTTGATAATTGCCATAATAAGCTTCATAATTTTACCCTCCTGTTTTGATTACTGATACATAATCGTCTTCCAAAAAACCGTTATGATATAAATATTCAACGGCTTTTTCTTCTATTACCTCACCCGCGGCTATCACGGGGATACCCGGGGGATATGGACAAAGATTAGTTGCCGCAATGCGGCCGAATGCACAACACAACTGCACCTGCTCACTCTCAACACAAAGCGCTTCGCGAAGCGATAATTTAACTTTCGGTGAAAGCCTTGGTGATGCAGCGACAAAAAGCGGAGCTTTCGCTCGCGACTCAAGGGCTCGGAGCGCATCCCTCAATGCATCTATTTCCTCATTGGAATCTGCAGCTGTAATTATAAATAAAACCTGGCGCTCGTCTGCCATTTCGCAGACGATCTTATATTCCTCTTCAAGCACCATTGCTGCTTCATAGCCTGAAATTCCAGCACAGCTTGTCATAACGCAGAGTCTTAGCGGGTCGTAATTTTCTTGCTTCAGCGCATTAAATACTCCGCGAGTATTTATTTCATTTCGAATTTTATCTAAAGCATCAGCGTGTCTTCTGCAAATCTCGCGTCCTTCGTTTTCCATAAAATCTCGGGCGAGATCAATCGATGCCATTATCTGATACGACGGACTGCTCGTTCCAAAAATCGAGGTTGCGCGGCGAATTTCGGTCGCGGAAAATTTATTATTTGCGAGCAAAAGTGCCGCCTGACCGAGTGCAGGAAGTGTTTTATGAGCCGAACAAACCGCAAGGTCAGCTCCGTGTTTTACCGCACAGCTCATATTATCCAAAAAAGGAAAATGAGCTCCGTGTGCTTCATCCACTAACAAATAGGCATCATTTTCGTGACAAACCTTTGCTATTTTCTCAATATCGGACATAACTCCATAATATGTAGGGCAGGTTATAATAACTGCGCCTATACTTTTATCCTCTTTAAGTTTCTTTTCTATTTTCTCAGCACTGTGCGGTGCTGAAATTCCGTATGGCTCAATTATATCCGGATACAAATACTCGTTTTCAAGGCCACAAATTGCAACTCCGTTATACACGCTTCGATGCGAGCCTCGATCAATTAAAATCTTTTTAGTTCTGCTCCTCACAAGTGAGAGCATTGTTATAATTCCCATGCTCGCGCCGCCTGTTAGAAAAAACGCTTGTGGCACTTCCCAAGCCTGCGCGCATAGCTCTTCGGCATCCGCAATAGGATAAACCCCGTCGTATAAATTGCCCGTGCCGTAAAGCTCGGTGAAATCTATCGAGCAAGCGCCCGAAAAAAGCTCGCCAAGTATCGGCTTACCTTTATGTCCCGGCATATGAAATCTTGCCGCGCCCTCATCTGCGCGGGCTTTTAAAACATTATAAAGCGGCAACTCTCGCGCCATATTATCCCTCTTTAAATGTATTTGCGCTCTACATTTTCACCTACATAGAGCGGATTAACCTTATATATCACTTCATCCCCGACCTGACAGGAAACGCTTGTTATGTCAAGAACGGTGTGAAGCATACCGATGTGCCCTAAAACCCGAACTTTTTTTCCACCGACAGATGCGTAAACCTTCTCACCGAAAAGGCATCTCTTAATGTCTTGAAGGATGTATCGCACACAGTCGCTAAATCTATAACTGTCGCGTATTTTTTCAACGCCGAATCCATGAGTATAGCCGAGCGGAACAACCGCTACCTTCCGCGGAGATTTAGCCTTATACACTCCACCATAGCCGACCGTTGCACCCTTCGGAAGCCATTTGATTTCGCAAATTTCTCCCTGCAGATATCCCACGCGACTCAAATCGTGTTTACCGCCGATTGCGAGTCTTCCCGTAAATGCCGAGCCTATTCGCACCGCATCGCAAAAATCAATGTCAAAGCGATGAAAAGCACAGCTTGCGGCAAAATGAACACATCCAACCTCATAGCCTCGCTCTTTTAATTCCTCAACTAAAGCCTTGAATTCTTCAATTTGCATCAATGTGTGCTTTTTGCTCCCGAATGAAGCATTGAGATGTGTATAAATGCCACACGGTTCCAAACTATCCATATAATCATAAACCGCGCTGATTTTATCAATTTCATCAGGAAAGTAACCGTAACGCCCCATACCCGTGTCAATTTTAATATGCACGCGAGCGGTCTTGCCGAGATTGCCCGCAACGCCGTTGACTGCAACCGCCGCTTCATTTGAGCCTACGGTCAGAATCGCACCGTTTAATATAAGCGACTCAATTTCGTCCGGTAAAACAGTCGAACGAAGCATTAAAATTTCATTTTCAATGCCTGCCACGCGAAGAGCCGATACCTCCTCAGGCTCGGTTACCGCAAACGCAGAAACTCCGCACTCGCGCAAAATTTTAGCGTATTCGCAAAGACCAAAGCCATATCCGTTTCCCTTTATGACCGCATACACTTTAATTTCGCCTGCGCGCTCTAAAATAACCTTAATATTGGCGCAAAGCTTGTCCTTTTCAATGACAAAAGCGTTCATTATCAATTTCCCCTGCTATTTTTTATTTTTAAGCATAAATAAGGTCTTTCTTGTTCTTCTGACTATTTTTTCACCTTTTTCAACAAGAGCGTGAATAAACGGGTTGAAAATCAGCTCAAACTCACCGACAAACTCGGTAAAATCACCGTTAAAGCCCTTCTTGAAACGATATAAGCCATATAGCGGATTATCCTCCGATAAATCGCCCGAAACACCGCGGAAATCATAAATTCTGCAGCTGTTTTCAATCGCCCATTTAATCATATTCCACTGAAGGAGATAATTCGGCATTAAGTTACGATGCTCATTAGATGAAGCCCCGTATAAATACCAAACTTTATCGCCGTATAAAATTGCAAGGGTTCCCGCAATTGCAACCCCGTCGGAATATGCCATATAAAGGCGAGCATGCTCGCCTAAGTTGTCGAGCATATTTTCAAAATACTGCTGATTTCTGACGACAAATCCGTCACGCACACCTGTCTCAAGCATAAGCTTTGAGAAATCAGCCACCGCTTCCTTGCCGACAATCTTAACCTCAACACCCTTGCGTTCTGCAACGCGGATATTGTATCTTGTCTTTGAATGGAAGAGAGCGAAAACTTCATCCTCTGTTTTGCCTTCAACATTTAATCTGAAAACAAATCTCGGCTGAATTCCTGAGAAATTCTTACCCGTGTCACGATGCTTATAACCGATATCCGTCATAATATTTAAAAATTCCGTATCCGAAATAAGAACATCGGGATCAATTTTAAGAAGGTAAGCGTTATGCTTTTTAGCCAGAGTGCGAAGTCCGTCGGTA
>JAZPZP010000116.1:0-2340 GCA_045544695.1 Eubacteriales bacterium
GATACCACCGTCAGCGATAACTGCAACGCCTGCAGCGTGAGCAACCTCAGCGACATTCATAATAGCGGTAACCTGCGGAACACCGATACCTGCAACGACGCGGGTAGTACAAATTGAACCCGGGCCGATACCGACCTTAACAGCGTCAGCACCTGCAGCAATCAAGTCGCGAGCAGCGCCTGCGGTTGCAATGTTACCTGCAACAAGCGGAATGTCGGGGTAGCGGTCTTTAACTTTCTTGACAGCGTTTGCAATATTGATGTGGTGACCGTGAGCCGAGTCTAAAACGAGAAGGTCAACTCCTGCGGAAACAAGAGCATCAACGCGGTCTAAAACATCCTTTGTATCACCGATAGCGGCAGCAACTAAAAGTCTGCCACGCTCGTCACGAGCTGAATTCGGATACATAACGCATTTCTCAATATCTTTAATTGTGATAAGACCTTTGAGCGCAAACTTGTCATCAACAAGCGGAAGCTTTTCAATCTTATGTTTGCGGAGAATTTCACTCGCATCGGAAAGAGTAGTACCAACGGGTGCGGTAACAAGGTTTTCCTTGGTCATAACCTCGGAAATCTTGCGTGAATAGTCGGTTTCAAACTTCATATCACGGTTTGTGATGATACCAACGAGCTTGTCATTCTCGCAAATCGGAACACCTGAAATACGATACTTTGCCATAAGGTCATCAGCATCGGAGAGAGTGTGGTCAGGGCTTAAGAAGAACGGGTTGGTAATAACACCGTTTTCAGAGCGCTTAACAAGATCAACCTCGTTAGCCTGTTCTTCAATTGACATATTTTTATGTATAACACCGATACCGCCTTCGCGTGCAACGGCAATTGCCATACGCGCTTCTGTAACGGTATCCATAGCGGCACTCATAACCGGAATGTTTAAATTAATCTTTTTAGCAAGCTGAGTTGTAACAGTAACTTCACTGGGTACAACTTCACTTTTAGCGGGAACGAGCAATACATCATCAAATGTAAGACCTTCGCCGACAATCTTGTTTATCTGTGCCATAAACCCATCACGCACCCTTTCAAATCATTAGTTTATTTTAAATTATATCATACACCGAAAATGCTTTGATGTCAAGCAAAATCGACTGTAAGATCAGCGGAAAATTTATTTGTGTTTTCTTCGTCAACGCCTGTTACAAAGGTTAAATTTTCGTTTGCTTTCAAAATGATTTTTTCGTTTGGTCTGCATTCATTATTGTAATTTATCTGCGCTTTTTTAATGTAGCTCGGCTTAAGCTCGTTAAGAGAGATTGCATCGCAGATTAAATCACCGTATTTTGCGTTATTTAAGTGGCAGTTTATATCCATATCCGAATAGCGGATAATCTTCTCGAATTTATCTTCAAGCTCGTCTTCGCACTTGAGCTTACCCAATGTAATTCCAAGTGAGCGCTCGGGTGATGATGTTGCTTCATCAACTTTTTCAAGTCCAACCGGACGCTTTAATTTATGTGTCACAGCATCGGCGATTACCCATGCGTTAACAGCATTACCGATTTTTTTTCCGTTAACTGAAATATCAAAGTCGCGGTACCAGATAGGACCTGAAAGTCCTCGGTGCCATGTTTCGATTGTTACCTCATCATTTCCGTGAATCGGGGACTCGAGCTCAAAATATGCACGCGCGAGAATCCATATCATAGAATTTTCGGAAACTAATTTTCCTCTGGCAAGTCCCATGATTTCAGCGTGTTCTGTCGCGCAAATCTGAAGGTAATTGAGCAGGGAAGAAAGCTTAAGTAAATTAAAACAATCGGTATCTCCCGCATCTACAACAAATTTTTTAATTAAACTACGCATTACTTTTTCTCCTTCGGTGCCGATTTGCAATACGGTGCAAGCGTACACTCATTGCATTTAGGCGAGCGTGCGGTACAAACTGCGCGACCGTGGTAAACGAAGCGGTGGCAGAGGAGTGCCTGCTCTTTTGGTGGAATAATTTTAGTGAGCGCTTTTTCAACTCCTCTCGGGTCTTTTGTCGCTGCAAATCCGAGTTTATTTGAAATTCTGATGCAGTGAGTATCCGTAACAACAGCAGGCTTACCGTAGACATCACCGAGAATTAAATTTGCGGTTTTGCGACCAACTCCGGGAAGTGTTAAAAGCTCCTCCATAGTATCAGGTACCTTGCCGCCAAAATTATCAAGTAAAGCTTTGGCACAGGCCTTTATATCCCTTGCTTTAGTGCGGAAAAGACCGCAGGGATGAACGATTTCTTCAAGCTCGGAAATATCGCAATTTGCAAATTCCTCGAGAGAAGTAAATCTCGAATAGAGCGTTTTTCCAACTATGTTAACTCGCGCGTCCGTACAAG
>JAZPZP010000117.1:0-9722 GCA_045544695.1 Eubacteriales bacterium
GCATAGTATGCCGCCATCTCGGCAATGAGCATCGACGCGGTAACCGCATCTTTATCTCGCGCATAATCGCCTGCCAAATAGCCATAGGATTCTTCAAAAGCAAGCAAGTATTCATAGCCGTCTTTTGCAAGTGCGTTGATTTTCTCAGCCAAGAACTTAAAACCGGTAAAGGTCTCATACATTTCTACATTATTATATTCGCAAATTCTGCGTATCATCTCGGTCGTGACAATAGTTTTGAGCGCACACGGCTTTTTAGGCATTGTGTTTGTTTCTTTTTTAGCTGTTATAATATAGTCGAGGAGCAAAATTCCCATCTGGTTTCCCGAAATGGTAACATAATCCTCACCTGCACGAACAACAACTCCAACGCGATCGGCATCAGGATCTGTTCCGATAATAAGATCAACATTATTCTCTCGCGCAAGTTCAATTGCACGGGTAAAGCCTTCTTTGTTTTCCGGATTCGGACTCTTGACCGTCGGGAAATTGCCGTCGAGCACCATCTGTTCCGGAACACAAATTATGTTTTTAAGGCCGAGTCTCTTTAAAACCTCAGGGACTAAACGATGGCCTGCGCCGTGGAACGGTGTGTAAACAACTTTAAAATCATCCGCTACTTTTGCTACCGCTTCGCGGTTTATCGACATTTCGAGCGCGTGGAATAAAAATGATTCATCAACCTCTTCACCGATTACCGTGATTATTCCCTTTTTAACACCCTTGTCGAAGTCCATTTCTTTAATTCCGCCAAATATATCGGTGTTCGCAATCGCCTCCGCAACAATATTTGCGTGCTTCGGCGGAAGCTGCGCGCCATCCTCCCAATATGCCTTATAACCGTTGTATTCCTTCGGGTTATGGCTTGCGGTTATATTAATTCCCGCAATACAACCGATGGTTAAAATAGCAAAAGAGAGTTCCGGTGTCGGACGAAGAGCATCGAAAATATATACCTTAATTTTATTTCCCGCAAGCACCTTTGCCGCCTCGCGCGCAAAAAGCTCACTGCCGATACGGCAATCATAAGCGATTGCTACGCCGCGCTCCATCTCCTTTTTACCAAGGCCGCAAATAAGTGATGCAAGGCCCTGTGTTGCCTGGCGCACTGTGTGCACATTCATTCTATTAATTCCCGCACCGAGTACACCGCGAAGACCTGCTGTACCGAAGGAAAGAGGCGCAAAGAATCTGCTCTCAATTTCCTTCTCGTCATTTTCGATTGCTATAAGTTCTTTTCTCTCGGCATCTGATATTTTATCGGATGCAAGCCACTTTTTATATTCATCAATGTAAGCCATAATAATTCTCCTTACTTATGGTATTTCCCGCCCTCATTTATCTGGAATGCGCGGTAAATTTGCTCGAGCAACATAACTCGCGCGAAATGGTGCGGAAAGGTCATTCTCGACATAGAAAGCTTTAAATCCGCTTTACTTTTAACTTCATCCGGCAGCCCGTCCGACCCACCGATAAAAAAGCAAAGCTTTGATATTCCTTTGTTTGCAACATCGGCTACTTTCTCTGCCAATTTTTCGCTTGAGAGCATTTCACCCTCGATGCACATTGGCACTAAGTACGCTCCATTTTTGACTTTCTTTAAAATTTCATCTGCACCGGCACTCTCAGAAAGTTCAATTATCTCAACCTTAGCATACGCATTCAGTCGCTTCAAATATTCCTCGCAGGCTGAAATATAATATTTTTCCTTGAGCTTACCTAAGCAAATAACTTGAATTCCTATCATAATATCTCCTTAATGAGTTCAACTGCTTCTCCGACTTTTCCGCGTGGTGCGACGCTGAGCTTCATATCAACACCAGGGATAATTCCGTTATCCAAAAGCTTTCGATGTACGGTTTCATAAGCACACTTCGGTGTGTTGTTTTCGGCACTGAGATGCCCAAGTAGAACACAACGGCATCCGTGATTTACCGCATAAAGAACACTTTCAGCACTTTCGCTGTTTGAAAGATGACCACACTCGCCCGATATTCTCGCCTTTAGCATTGCGGGATAGCTTCCGTATCTAAGCATATTCTCATCATAATTTGCCTCAATTAAAAGCAAATCAAGTCCACACATATCCTCAACAATACCATCTGGAACAAAGCCGAGGTCAGTTACCGTCATAATCTTAAAACCGTCGCACTCAAAAAGATACGCAACGCTGTCCGGCGTATCATGCGATGTAAAAAGCGGCTTGACCTTGAAATTCAAAAATTCAATTTCTTCATCAATAACGGTTATTTTATCTTCAATTTCCGGATATGCTTCTTTTATGCCACGAGCGGTCTCTGGTGCTGCAAAGTAAACGCAATTCGGGTGATTTTTAGCCCACACTCGTATTCCGCGGACATGGTCATAATGCTCATGAGTAATAAAAACCGCCGCTATGTCATTATGAGATATTCCAATACTTGCAAGCCCTGTACAAATACTTCTGTTTGAGATGCCGATATCAACAAGTATATGGTTATTCCCTGACGACAAAACGGCAGAATTGCCGTTTGAGCCGCTTGCGAGAGTGCAAAATTTCATATTAAGATTCTCCGTTTAAAAGGGCGCAGACTAATCTGCGCCCATATTATTTTATTGTGCTTTTGGGATTGCCGGCCCGTCGGGCGTTTCAACTCTTGCAATCTTAGCACCGACATTGCGAAGCTTTTTAACTATCTCCTCATATCCGCGCTCTATATAATTAATATCTTCAACTTCGGTAATTCCGTTTGCTGCAAGACCTGCAATAACCATAGCCGCACCCGCGCGTAAGTCACACGCTTTGACAGGCGCTCCGTTTAAATGGCCGCAACCTTCTATCATAGCGACCTTGCCGTCAACCTGAATGTTAGCTCCCATACGCTTGAGTTCCTCAACATAACGGAAACGATTGTCCCAAACGCTCTCGGTTATAACACTCATACCCTCCGCAAGACTTAAAAGGACTGCTGTCTGCGGCTGCATATCAGTTGGGAAGCCGGGATAAGGAAGAGTTTTAATGTTTGTTCTTCTAAGACTACCCGTTCTTCTTACAAGAACAGCATCGTCGTATTCATTAACCTCAACGCCCATTTCAACAAGCTTTGCGGTAATACATTCAAGATGCTTCGGAATTACATTTTTAATAAGCAACTCGCCACCCGTTGCTGCTGCAGCAACCATATATGTTCCCGCTTCAATCTGATCGGGAATAATTGTATAAGTTCCACCTGTCATCTTTTCGACGCCGCGCACTTTAATAACATCAGTACCGGCGCCCGAAATATCCGCACCCATTGAGTTTAAAAAGTTTGCAAGATCAACTATATGAGGCTCTTTTGCTGCATTTTCGATAACCGTCATACCCTCGGCAAGAGCCGCGGCAATCATAATATTCATTGTTGCACCGACAGAAACGACATCAAGATAAACCGAGCTGCCTTTGAGACGGTTTTCGCTATTGGCAACAACAAAACCATTCTGAATTTCAACATCAGCACCGAGCGCACGAAAGCCCTTTATATGCTGGTCAATCGGACGGACGCCGAAGTAACATCCACCGGGTAGCGCAACCTGCGCCTTTCTGAACCTTCCGAGAAGTGAGCCGATAAGGTAATAAGATGCACGAATCGTTCTAACCATATCGTATGGCGCTTTATGAGTTCGAAGCTTAGTGCAATTAATTTCAACGCAGGATGAATTTATAAGCTTAACATCCGCGCCAAGCTCTTTTAAAATATCGAGCATAAGGGTAACATCTGAGATTGCTGGTATATTCTCTATGCGGCAGACGCCTTCGACTAAAATAGCTGCCGGAAGTATTGCAACTGCGGCATTTTTGGCGCCACTGATATTAATTTCACCCGAGAGCGGATGACCGCCTTCGATAACATACTTTGTCAACTCACGCACCACCTTTACTCAAAAGAATGCACTATATAAGTTAGTATAACACTCTTCACTTTAAAAATCAATTATTTTTTACTCAATGCTTATTGCTTTCCCATTCATTGCATTTACATAAGTATCCTTGCCGTCAACCGTTATCTTCCAGATAGGAACGGCATACAAAATTTCATTGTGACTACTGCCGGATATATTACTTGCCTGAAATCCTCCCGTAATACTCTCAACAGTTCCATGGCTTATACCGTTATTATTTAAAATTTCAACCATACCTACTAAAAGCCCTGTTATGTCTCTTGGCTCATTATTACGGAGAACATCTCGTTTCCCCTTAATCATTCTTCCATATATTTTAGCACTTTTATCAGGCATTACAGAAATGTTTATTTTGCAGTTGTAGATTGGTATTCCGAGGCTTGTCTGAGTCACAGTAATGCTAAGAATATCGTCTTTATCATCTATATCTATTTTATCAGACACCGTTATACCCATAAGCTTTGCCACTTCAAGTGCAAGTTCTTTAGCATCGGTTATTTCAATGAATTTTTGAATATCTTTGACTATTATCGCAAAATTGCCGTCAGCCTTAAAGCGCGCCTCACCATTCTCGCCCATGTAGACACTGACACCGCTTATTTCTTCAGCTTCGGTGTTTCCTGCAAATTTCTTTGCAACTTCAGCCTCTGCTTTTAAGTCGCGTTCAACGGATATCGGATAAAGTACGCTTGCCTTGCTTGGAATCTGATTCTCTTCAATTGAAAAGCCGGACTTGTTGAGAACAAGCACAGTGTTTTCAATCGTCTCTTCAATGCCGCGAGCGTTCTTGATTGACGAAGTGATATAAACGGCAAAAAGGAACACATTAACTATCGCCAGAAGCACTATTAAAATGTTTTTAACACGCGGCCATTCCACACAAAGCACCTGCCTTTATTTGATTTTAGTATACCATTGCGCTTCAATTCCCGATGAGCCGCCATCTGTATAACGTAGGCTGAAATCAAGCTTGTTGCCACCCTTAATTGATGCGATTGCAATTTTTTGCGGAACACTGTAAACAATACTTCCGCCGCTTTCATATCTTCTCATATAGAATCCGATATGAGTGATACGGCTTCCTTCTATAACAACATCAGCGCAAGTACCTGTATCCTGCCTATCCACAGGTACACCGCCAAAGCTCCAGCCGTAGCTCATTTTACATACATTTCCATTCTTCTCGGTATCGCGCATATACATTTTACCGTCGCCACCCGCAAATTGCAAAAGCTGCGCGATAATTCCGTTTGCCGCATCACCCAATTCAAGCTGAGTAAGAGTGCTTCCCGCATCAGAAACAAGAAGTCCGGAAAGGTCATCTCCATCCTTTATCTCGCTCGTGTATTCAATATACCCATCCGGCATAATCTTAAGGATATTAAGCTCTTCAATGTAAACTCGAGTTCCGTCCTGCTCAATATGCTTACCGCAGGTGTTGTAGTTCATATTGAAAACTTTAAGAAGCGCAACCATCTGCATCTCATCAAAATTTTCAAGTGAATTATAGCCATTCAATGTAAATGTGGAAATTTTTTCATTAAAAAGCAGTGTTTCAGGCGCTACCTTTGTATTTCCAGCATCTAACGCAAGACTGCATTTTGCCGCACTCATAGCTTCAACAAGAGACAAAATATCCTGTCTATTAAGCCCGTGTTTTGCTTTATAACATTCGCCCGTTTTTGAATTTTTAAAATAAAGCTCGTCTGCTGTGATTAAAGCATATCGGGTGCTTTGCGAAAATTTACCTTCTCTTTCGGCTCCCACAGACTTTGCAATTGATGTAATCGGAACATTTCCTTCATAATCAATTAAAATACCGTCTTTTGCAAGAGATGCATTCCATTCGGACAAATTGCACACGGAGGCAGCCGACGCATTACTGAGAATATATCTGAGCGTCGGGCTTATCTTTTCATAAAGACTATTGACACTGCCGTAATGATACGCAGCGCCAAAGCGTTCATTGCCTTTTCTGTAGCTTATTGCAAAAGGAATTACCGCTGCGGTGTTTTCGTCAATAATAACGCTCTGAAGCTCGTTATATCCTCCGTCATCACTCCAACTGAAGCTCTGACTCACCGACACATCATAAAACCAGATGGAATATGTGAGTATGACCGCACCGACAAAAAGCACTGTCAGAAGCAACGTTTTGATGCGCTCCTTAGTTTTCATTATCCACCTCGCCATCCACCTTGAAGCAGATATATACCGTTGTGCCGACAGACAGCTCACTTTCAACGCGTATCGTTCCGCCGTGGTATTCAACTATTTCCTTTGTAATAGCAAGACCAAGACCTGTGCCGCCGCGCTCACGCGAGCGCGCCTTATCAACACGGTAAAAGCGGTCAAAAATTCGCTCTAAGTCCTCTTTCGGGATACCAAGACCGGTATCCGCAACCGAAATTTCAACCTTTTCACCGTCGTTTTTAACCTCAATCGCAATCTTACCTCCGTCGGGAGTATACTTAATTGCGTTTGAAATAACGTTCACAAACACCTGCTCAATTCTTCCCTTATCACCGTTCATTTCAGGCAATTTCTCGGGAACCGCCAAAGTTAACTCATGCTTGTGATTCTTCGCGTCAATTTCCATTGCGCGAACGACATTTTCAATACTCTCCTTAAGTGAGAATTTAGATAATTTCCAGTCCATCTTGGCATAGTCAAGGCGTGATAAAATAAGAAGATCCTTAACGATTCTTGTCATTCTGTCCGTCTCATTTATGATAACTCCATAGAACTGTTTTTTCATTTCATCATCCGGCTCGCACATATCGAGCAACGTTTCCGCATAGCTCTTTACATTGGTGAGCGGAGTTCGAAGCTCGTGCGATACGTTTGCAACGAATTCACGACGCGAGGTTTCAAGCTTAAACTGCTCGGTGATATCGTGAATAACAGCCAAAGCACCGCCTTCGTCGGAATCAAAGGACGCAAAAAACGCACGAAGCGTTCTTCCCGCTATCGGGAACTCAATGCTGAGCGACTTTTCTTTCTCAACATTAATAACATCATCAAAAGAAATTTCAGTATCGAAGAAAATATCCTCAAAGTCATTTTCTTCTTCGCCCGAGATTCTAAGCATCTCGCTCGCAGCAGGGTTTATCTGTATAATTTTACCCTTGCGTGAAAACGCAACAACACCGTCCTTCATATGCTGGAAGAGCGCATTTAACTTATTTCTCTCACTTTCAACGGTTTCAAGCGTTTCTTTAAGAGTCTGCGCCATCGTGTTAAATGTTTCCGTAAGTATACCAATCTCATCATCCGAATGAACAGAAAGCTTTTCTTTAAAATCACCCTGACTCATTCGTTTAGCGCCTGCAGTTAAGTTTTCAATCGGAATCGTTATGTTCTTTGAAAGAAGTAAGCTTAAGAAAAGCGCTATTACAAGACCTACAAGCATCGCCTGAAGAATAATTGTAAACAGCGAATTTGTAAGTCGCTGAATTTCCTGTTTGGTGTCCTTTATATAAATTATATAAAGCACCTCGCCGTCTACAATTATAGGCACTGCCCTGTCCATATATGGCTTAACCGTACTCTGCTCCTGACCGGTTTTACCCGCAAGAGCAGCTATAATTGCACTTGTTCTCTCAAGCTCATCATCGCTTGTTCCCTCAAGGAATTTACCTGTTTTACCGTCCAGGATATAGAAATTTCGCTCGCTGTTGATTCCGAGAGCGGTAGAGTAAGCATTGAGCGCACTTTTAAGCCGTGCAGCACCGTTTTCGCCCATAGCTTCTTCTTTGAGCATAGTAAACATACCCGTGTTGAAAACCGAATTCATCTGCTCGGTAAAGTCGTTGTAATAGTGAACACTTACTCGGTTGAATAAAAATGTTCCAACGACCGCCATTACAGAAACAATCAGCAATACGAGTATAAGTACAAGCTTTGTATGCAAGCTGCGGAGGCCTATTCCGCGCTGTTTTTTATCACGCTTTCTCATACTTTGAACATATAACCCGCGCCGCGTCTTGTTAAAATATACACAGGCTCTGCCGGGTTATCCTCAATTTTTTCGCGAAGGCGGCGAACGGTAACATCAACCGTACGCAAATCGCCGAAATATTCATAATTCCATACCTTTTCCATAAGCTCCTCGCGTGAGAAAACGCGGTTTGCGTTGGTAGCAAGGAATTTGATAAGCTCAAATTCACGCGGAGTAAGCTCTACAAACTTGCCGTTTTTGGTAACCGCAACACTGTTTAAATCAATATTCAGCTCACCGAAGTTAAGGCTGGTTTCATTTGATTTTGAACGATCCTCTTCGGTAATATCAATTTCGCGGCGACGGATATTTGCCTTTACACGCGCAAGTAATTCACGCATTGAATACGGCTTTGTCATATAATCGTCCGCACCGAGCTCAAGACCTAAAATCTTATCAACCTCTTCTTCGCGTGCGGTAAGCATAATAATCGGAGTTGACATAGTGCGTCTTATATACTTGCACACCTCAAAACCGTCCATTTTAGGAAGCATCAGGTCAAGAAGAATAAGGTCGGGATTTTCGCGTGTTGCAACTTCAACACCCTCCTCACCGTCAAGTGCCGACACGACACGGTAACCCTCACGCTGTAAATTAAAAGTCAGAATATCAACAATTGCTTTCTCGTCGTCAATTATAAGAATTGTCTTTTCCATATTGCTACACCCCTTCCTGACTATTTAAAATTTCTTTTGTTTTAAGTATTGCAATCACGGTTTTTGCATCGTGGATTTCATTGTTCATTACCATCTCGTAAAGTTTTAAAAACGGTATTTTCTTAATCTCTAAATATTCGCCTTCATCGGGATGAGATTCTCCCTCTTTAAGTCCTCTCGCAAGATAAAGATAAAGTATCTCGTTTATATATCCCGGTGATGGGTAAGCGCTTCCGAGCGGAATGAACTCCTCCGCTTTATATCCCGTTTCCTCCTCGAGCTCACGAACACCGCATTCAAGGGGATCTTCGCCATATTCAAGCTTACCTGCAGGGATTTCCAAAAGCTCAGTGTGATACGGATATCTGTGCTGTGATACGCAGATAACATCGCCGTTATCAAGAAGCGGCAACACTGCAACTCCACCCGGATGTTCCATATGCTCTCGCTTTGTCATTCTTCCGTTGCACAACTCGACATCATCGACATATACATTAAGTATCCTGCCCTTGTAGATACTTTCGCTTTTAATTGTTTTCTCGGTAAATTTCATATTATCACCACTTTAAAATTGTGCCCCGATCGCCCAGGGAATATAGTGCTGAATCTGGTTTGCCCAAACGGGCCAGGTGTGGTCGCCCGCACCCTCTAAATATGTAAGATCAATTCTCTTGCTTCGTGCAAGGTCGCGGAATTTCCGATTCGTTGTATATAGAAAATCCTCGGTTCCGCAGAATTGATAGAAGCGAATAGATCCCGAATAGGAATCAATTAAATTAAATAAATCATTATCCGTTCCCGTAAGGTCTGCCCCTTCGCCGAAAACCGCATTCATACACAATGTTTTTCGCGCATCAATCGCGTCATTTACATGCTCGGACAAATCGAGAACACCTGAAAAACTTGCGACAGTTTTATACATATCGGGATTTTTCATCGCAATTTTATATGCACCGTGACCGCCCATTGAAACACCCGCAAGGTGTCTTTCACCTTTTAAGCTAAAATATCTCTCCGCGTGGTGCGGCAGCTCATATGCAATCTGCGTATAGTATTTATATTCATCTTTATCCGTATAAAAACTATTCTTTGCATCCGGCATAATCATAATAACGCCGTATTTTTCCGCAAGAGGCTCTAAATCC
>JAZPZP010000118.1:0-2091 GCA_045544695.1 Eubacteriales bacterium
ATTTGGACACGGTTTCGGGAAACAAAGTCTGCGCGGATTATCCTGCAGCACTCGCGAGAAAAGTTTATGATAAATACAAAGCTGAGAGTATTTTTATGACGGGTCCCTGCGGTAACTTAAACCACTTCGACCACAGTAATTTAAATACATACACAGACCCCGATATAAGAGAGAAAATTGCGGATGTTCTGTTTAATGAATTAGTCCGTTTAGAGGGCGAAATCGAGCTTAAGAGCGATGTTTCAATAAAGGCTTACGCTCGTAAATTCAAGGTTAATTTGAGAAAGCCGACAGCTGAGGCTGTTGAGTATGCAAAGGGAATCCTGTCGGGTGAAATCAAGGAAGAGGGCAGTAAAATGAGAAGCCCGTTCCTCTTCTCACGTATGCTCATTGACGTGCATAATAACCCTGCAACCGAGACAACACTTGAGGTTAACAGAATAGAAATTGGAGATGCAAATTTAGTTGCGTGGCCGGGCGAAATTTTCTGCGATTTCGGTATGGAATTACGCAGGAACAAGGGCGAGAATGTTATGATTGCCGAATTGTGTAACGGAACCGTGCGTTGCTATATTCCGACGGTCGAGGGCCACAAAAACGGCGGCTATGAGCCTGACCTCGTTGACCCGTGGAGCGTTGAGGAAGAAGCAGGAGATAAGATACTCGCTGAAACTTTAAAGATGTGGTGATTTGATGGGTGCTAAAAACCAGAAGCTTATTAAAAGTAATAACCTATCGCTCATTTTTGACCTTATAAATCAGAATGAGCCGATATCGCGCGCGCGCCTTACAAAGCTTACCGGCCTTAGCCCGACAACCGTTTCAGCTCTCGTTGATGAGCTTGTTTTAGAGGGGATGGTCGAGGAGCTCGGAACACCTGTAACAAACGCGACGGGAAGAAAGCCGGTTATGGTGCAGGTTGCGCCGAAGGGCGGTTATGTCATCGGAATTGAGCTTATCAACAAGGGCTTTTCGGCAGGGCTTTATGACCTTAAATGCAACCTTACCCGTGAGCGCACGGGGCGCGATATTTCTCAGCTTATCCCGGCACTTGAGGATATGATTGAGCTTGATTTGAATAAGCTGCTCGGCATCGCTATCGGTATTCCTGCGATCGTTGATAAAAGTGAGATGAAAATTTCAGCATCAACCCTCGTAACGCCCGATGAGGCGCACGCGGTTATTGATGCGGTGCGACGCAGATTTCCGGATGTCCGCGTGCAGGTGGGTAATGAGTCGTCCTTTTCCGCTTATTGCGAGAAATATGAGCTCGGCGGTAAGGTGAAAAGCCTTGTTTTCGTTGAGATTAACGACGGTATCGGCGCGGGAATCGTGCTTGATAACAAGATTTTTACGGGTGCATTCGGTAACGCGGGCGAGCTTGGCCACGTTTCGGTTAATTTAAACGGAGAAAAGTGTCCGTGCGGAAATCGCGGCTGTCTTGAAATGTATGCGTCCGTTCCTGTACTCCTCAGACGCGCGGAGAAGGAGAGCCTTCGCGAGCTCATCTCCGCAATTGACGAGGAAAGCACGAAAAATGCGCTGCGCGAGGTGTGCCATTATCTCGCGGTCGGGCTAAATAATATGATCAATATTCTAAACCCCGAGGCGATTGTAATCGGCGGTAAGATGGCAAAGCTCGGCGATGCGTTCCTCGATGTTTTAAAAGACGAGCTTTATAAAATTTGCTTTGGCGCGAACGCGAAGGGAATGAAAATTATAACCTCGCGCGTCACGGGAAATGCCGCGTGCCGCGGTGCTGCAAGGTATCTGCTCGATAAAGTTTTCCATTCCTCCGAATTCTGGATTGAATAAAAAAAGCCTTCTCCTTGAGGCGGTTGGTCGTAGGGATAAATCGCTTAAAAGAGGCATTTTTAGTCCATAACTGCACAAAAAATCTTGATATCCGCCAGGATAATCTGCGATTTTGTTGTTTGTTCTGAATCAAAAAATGCACTCTTTAAAGTGCCTTGCAGTTTTGAAATAGGAATTTTTCGTTAAAAGAAAGAACAAAAATCAGGTAATACTGACGTATTACCTGATTTTTTGATGCACTTTTAGCGGAAAAGGTCAGTTCAAAACCGGCTTCTC
>JAZPZP010000119.1:0-2808 GCA_045544695.1 Eubacteriales bacterium
ATGATGCGTATGTTTGAGAAGTACGGTATTGATATTCGCAAGGAGCCGATTATCGTTTACCCAACTCTCCATTATCAGAACGGCGGTCTTGATATCACTCCGGACTGTATGACAACAAATGTAGAGAACTTATTCGTAGCAGGTGAGGCTGTTGGTGGCATCCACGGCAGAAATCGTCTTATGGGTAACTCACTTCTTGATATTATCGTATTCGGTCGCAGTGCAGGTAAGAGCGCTGCAGCGAAGGCTAAAAATACCAAGGTTGGAAAGCTCTCACTTGCTCATGTTGAGAAGTTTGAAGCTGAAATTGCAAAAGCAGGAATTAAGACTGACGCAGTTTCACCGAAGCTTTTACCGAATTACACAAAGCAGAAGAATATATAACAAAAAAACCGCAGATTACTCTGCGCGTTTTTTAATAAGGTAAAATTATGGATATTTTAAAAGAGCTTTTTAAATTGCAGGATTTGGAATATAAAAGCTTCCATTCCCGTCTTATGCCGAATATTAATCCCGATAATATAATCGGCGTGAGAGTGCCACAGTTGCGCTCACTTTCAAAGAAAATCAAGTGGAATGAAGAATTTATAAACTCGCTTCCGCATAAGTATTATGAGGAGAATAATCTCCATGCATTTATGGTTTGTGAAATTTCGGATTTTGATACGTGTATTGAAAAGTTAAATGAATTCCTGCCGTATATAGATAACTGGGCAACGTGTGACGGGCTAAAACCAAAGTGCTTTAAAAAGAATACTCAGAAATTGCTGCCGTATATAGAAAGCTGGCTCAAATCAAAGCATACATATACGGTTAGGTTTGCGTGTCTTATGTTAATGACACACTTTTTAGGAGATAATTTTAAAGAAGAGTATTTAGAAAAGGTGTCTCAAATACGCTCAGATGAATATTATATAAATATGATGCTCGCGTGGTACTTTGCGGAAAGCTTAGTTAAGCAGTACGACAGCGCGATTACATATTTAGAGGATAGAAAATTATCCCCTTGGGTACACAATAAAACAATTCAAAAGGCATGTGAAAGCTTTAGGATAGAGGATGAGAAAAAAGCGTATCTTCGCAGCTTAAAGTGATTGTCTCCTTTCCATCTTAAGCCAACTAATGAAGCCGTAAAGGTCGTTTGCAAGAAAAACTACAAAGCAGATTATAACCGAAAGATATGAAATATCGGTTAAAGCCGCAATACTCCACAGAATAATCAGAACAATGTCGTTTGCCGCGTAAGCAAGAGCAAAATACGGGCTTCTTCTGAAGGTTAAATAAACTGCGATAAAGCTTGTAGTTATCGAAATTGTGCTTGGTATTAAGTTTGCTGTATTAAAGTGCTCTAAAATAAAGTAAAAGAGAACTGTAACGACAAGAGTTAAAATGAGCATAAAATAAACCTCTTTTCGGCTTATTTTATTAACTTCAACCTCGCTTCTGTTCCCTTTATACGGGTGCATAAGCCAGGAAATGAGGGCAAGGACGGCCATCGGCATACTCATACCTAAATAAGTTATCATTTCGCCGTAATACGCAAAAGAATAAGAAATTATTCCGTAAAGTATGCTGAATATGATAATGAGGACTTGTCCTATCGGATTGCCCTTGGCGTTTAAAATAAGAGAAGTTGCGCCGAGAAGAGATGCGACAAGCGTTAAATATTCACCTTTATTAAAGCAAAAATATGAAGTTAAAATCAGAAGTACCGACGCAATCCAAAGAGAGATTTCAAATTTCGTAAAGTAGGGTTTCATGTATTCCTCCAAAAAAATAAGCACCCAAACACATCTTCTAAGACCTAACGATGTGTAAAGGCGCTACCCGGTGGCAGTTACAATTTTATAACAGTATAGCACAATTGTGTAAAAAGTCAAGCAAAAAATGTTAAAATAAGCAAAAATGTTGATTTTAATTAAATTGTATGCTATAATAATTCAAAAGCTTATCGGAAGAAATTCCGGTAAGCAATTTGTTTTAATATGAGAGGAGAGCTTTATATGCAGATTTTTCCTGAGTTTGCAGAAGGATTTCCGTTTATTATTATTCTCCGCCTTGTTGTGGCGGCAATACTCGGAAGTGTAATTGGTTTTGAACGAAGTGGTAATCGTCACGAGGCAGGTCTTCGAACACATATAATCGTGTGCCTCGGTGCGGCTGCTGTTATGGTGGTCGGTGAGCTTGTAAGCTTGCGCTATGGCGGAGATGCTACGCGTATGAGCGCGCAGGTAATAAGCGGTATCGGTTTTTTAGGTGCCGGCAGTATTATGATGAGCGGCGGTCACATTAAAGGTATTACCACCGCGGCAGGTATATGGACGACTGCGTGTATCGGTCTTGTTGTCGGAGCGGGATATTATGTTATCGCAACCTGCGTTGTTGTAATTATGATGATTGCTATGATTGGTCTTCGTTCGTTTGCAAAGAAACTCGAGGGATACTCGGGCGCTCATACACTCAAAATTGAGCTTGCCGATCGCGAGTGCATTGAGGATATTCTCGCAGTTTTAGAGAAAGAAAACGCAGTGGTTAAATCCGTTCGCATTAAAGAGGATGACGGAATCTGCGCTAAAATTGAGTTCGAATTGCCGCGTGCGGGTGATTTTAACAGAGTTTTGATTAACATAAGCAGAATGGAAAAAGTCAGCGCAACAACATCTTATTCAGAATAAAAAAACACCCCCTGATTGGGGGTGTACTCTAAAGGACAGTTGTTAAGCGTAAAGCGGTGTAACTATTAAGGTTGCACCGCTTTTGCCGTGTTTACGCACTTTTTAGCGGATTTGCCTTTATTTCTTCTATGAG
>JAZPZP010000120.1:0-6703 GCA_045544695.1 Eubacteriales bacterium
AATTAATTACCGCTATTACCATAACGCCGACATCCGCAAAAATCGCAAGCCACATATTTGCAATTCCCATCGCTCCGAGTATAAGGCACAAAAGCTTTATACCTATTGCAAAGTAAATGTTTTGATAAACAATAGCAAGACATTTTTTTGCAATCAAAACAGCTTTTGCAACTTTTATCGGATTATCGTCCATCAAAACAACATCAGATGCTTCGATAGCAGCGTCTGAGCCGAGCGCACCCATCGCGATTCCTATGTCTGCACGCATAAGAGAGGGAGCGTCATTTATTCCGTCGCCCACAAAAGCAAGCTTATCGCCACTGCCTTGTTCCCCGAGTTTTGCTTCAACTATTTGCACCTTTTCATTTGGTAAAAGTTCTGAATAAACTTCATCAATACCAATTTCAGCGGCAACCGAATTTGCGACAGTCTCTGCATCTCCCGTAAGCATTACAGTCTTTTTAACACCAAGCTTTTTTAAGCTTAAAAGAGCAACCGGCGCATCACGTTTAATTCTATCATTTATTAAAATGTATCCAGCATAAACTCCGTCTATCGCTATATGAACTGCAGTTCCGACCTCGGAAGTCTCAAAAGGCTTTAAATTAAGACTCGCCATAAGCTTTGCATTTCCAACTGAAACTTCAAGCCCGTCAATTTTCGCGCTAACACCAAATCCGCTTATTTCTTTTACATCTTCGATGCGCGACTGATCAACAGCCTTACCGTATGACTCGATTATGCACTTGCTTATCGGATGAACGGAACAGCTCTCAGCAAGCGCTGCATACTCAAGTATTTTATCTTCCGTAAGTTTAACCGACTCAATTTTGGTGACCGAAAATTTACCTTCGGTCATCGTTCCCGTTTTGTCAAAAATAACGCATTTAACTTTCGAGAGCGTTTCGAGATAGTTTGAGCCTTTTATTAGAATTCCTTCACGACTTGCACCGCCAATTCCTGCAAAAAAGCTTAATGGAACGCTTATCACAAGGGCGCAAGGGCAGCTTATTACAAGAAAGGTAAGTGCACGGTAAAGCCAGTTACCGGGTATTCCCAAAATCGTTGGAACAATCGCAAGTGCGAGCGCTGAGTAACAAACAATCGGCGTATAGAACTTCGCGAACTTAGAAATAAAGTTCTCAGATTTAGATTTTCTCGAGCTTGCATTTTCAACTAAGTCCAGAATTTTGGAAACAGTTGATTCGGAAAACTCCTTTGTCGTTCTTATTTTTAAAACACTGTTTAAATTGACAACTCCGCTTTGCACTTCATCGCCTGCAGTCACCTCACGCGGCAAGCTTTCACCGGTAAGAGAAGTGGTATCAATATCTCCGACACCTTCTTCTATAATTCCGTCAATCGGTATCTTCTCACCGGGCTTTACAACAATTATACTTCCGACCAAAACTTCATAAGGATCAACGGTTTTTATTGCGTCATCCTCTAAAACATTTGCATAGTCCGGACGGATATCCAGAAGCGCGCTTATACTTTTTCTGCTTTTCCCAACCGCATAGCTTTGAAACAATTCGCCAATTTGGTAAAAAAGCATAACTGCAACCGCCTCAACAAATTCGCCGAGCAAAATCGCGCCGACCGTTGCAACCGCCATAAGGAAATTTTCATCAAACGGCTGACGATTTATAATACCTCTGCCTGCCAAGATAAGTATGTCGTAGCCTATAACCAGATACGGGACTAAGAATGCGAAGTTTTTAAGCTTTTCATCAATTGGAAGAATTAGTGTTAACGCTGTAAGTATGACAGATAAAATTATCCTTGTTAAAATCTTTTTCTGTTTTCTGTTCATAGCTTAAAAATAAATCTCGCAGTCGCGTTCGACTTTTCTGCACACCTTTAAAACTTCGTTCATAACCGCTTTTTCATCAACGCCGTCTTCAAATTCAACAATCATTTTAAGCGCCATAAAGTTAACCAACGCAGTTTTAATACCACTCACTTTATTGGTTGCCTCTTCCATTTTATTCGCACAATTAGCACAATCGACTTCAATTTTATATGTTTTTTTCATATCATAATCCTCTGCAATTTTAATTAACAATTGAACAACTATTCAATTATTAATTTTAGTTTAGCACCTCTTTTCCAATTTGTCAACAAAAAAAGAGAAGTCATAAGACTTCTCTTTTAAACTATGATAAAATCTGTTTTCTGCGAGAGAGATTAAGCGTGCCATCCTGCATTGATTGTAAATCATCGAGTGCTGCACCTGTACCGAGAGCTACGCAGGATACTGCGTTTTCAGCAACGCGTGTGTCAATTCCGGTCTTAGCCTGGATAAGACTGTCAAATCCCCAGATCATTGAACCGCCACCTGTCATAACGATACCATTTGTTGAAATATCTCCGACAAGTTCAGGCGGAGTGCGCTCAAGAACAGAATGGATAGCCTCAACAATGCGTGTTGCCGGCTCATCAAGCGCTTCTAAAATCTCGCTTGATGTAACGGTGAAGATTCGCGGTAAACCTGTCATAAGACAGCGGCCCTTAATCTCCATTGAGATTTCCTCAGGACGCGGATAAACGCAACCGATGTTAATCTTAAGCTCTTCAGCTGTACGCTCACCGATAAGTACATTATGCTTTCTGCGGATGTATTTAACGATATATTCGTCAAACTGGTCGCCCGCAATTTTAATTGAGTTTGACTCAACGATATTGGAAAGCGAAATAACAGCAATGTCCGTAGTACCGCCACCGATATCAATAATCATATTACCGTCCGGCTGAGCGATATCAATACCTGCACCGATAGCAGCTGCAATCGGTTCTTCAATTAAGTAAACGCTTCGTGCACCTGCCTGACGGCCTGCGTCGATAACCGCACGCTCTTCAACCTCGGTAATACCGCTCGGAACGCAAATGATTACACGCGGCTTAACGAGCGAAAAGCCGCCCATAACGCGTCGAATAAAATCCTTAATCATACGCTGGGTAATGTCATAGTCGGAAATAACGCCGCCGCGAAGCGGACGGATTGCGATAATATTGCCCGGAGTACGGCCCAGCATCTTCTGCGCCTCAATACCAACCTTCAATACTCTATCTGTATTTTTGTCAATCGCAACGACAGACGGCTCCTGTAAAACAACACCCTTGCCCTTAACGAAGACTAAAACAGATGCAGTTCCAAGGTCAATGCCGATATCTTTACTGAACATTAACATAGTTATCTTCTCCTAAATTTTATTCATACATTTATATTATAAACTATTTTTCTAAATTTTCAATTACTTTTTTTAGTTTTTGCTATAACGGCTACGCTAATATCCAAAACACCCGCTGTTTTGAGCATACGCGCCGCCTCTGAAATCGTTGCGCCCGTAGTCAGAATATCATCAACGAGAAGCACCTTCTTAAGAAAAATCCGCTCTGCATCAATCACTTCATATGCACCTACAACATTGGCGCGTCTCGCCGCTGAATTTTTCATCATCGACTGCCGTTTATTATGACGCACCTTCTTAAGCGTTGCAATAAGCGGAAGACCAAGCTCCTTTGATAAACATTCCGCTATAAGCTTTGACTGGTCAAATCCACGGGTGCGAAGGCGCCATTTACTTATCGGTACCCAGGTGATGAAGTCAGCTTTAAGACCGTCCCTCATAGTCCGCGCGATAAACTTTGCAAACGGCTCTGCATAAGCCGGTGTTCTCCTGAATTTATAGCGCACGATCGCTTGTCTCACACTATCCTTATAATAAAACGGAGCATACACCTTATCTATAAACTGCGGTGGTTTTGCGTTCATATTTTCCTGCAAAAATGTTTTTGTGCATTCATCGCAAGCAAATCCGCCATCAATTACTTTACGACAAAACATACACTTAGGCGGAAACAGCATTTTCAAAATTCCCAAGCTACTCACCTGCCGCTTCGGCTATGCGCGTTTTAAGAGCACTATAGCGATTTCTCTGCTTGTTGTTATTTATCATAGTTGTAACCGTTGCAGGATTACTAACCAAAATAAGAAGCTCTCGCGCTCTGGTAATCGCGGTATAAAGGACACTTCTGTGAAGAAGATATTTGCTGCCACCGAGAGACGCAAAAATAACCGCGCGGAATTCACTTCCCTGCGCTTTATGCACCGTCATTGCATAAGCGAGCTCCAGCTCATTGAGCATTGAAAATGCATAGTGAACGGTTTTATCATCATAGCGCACGGTGAGATACTCTTCTCGCGTATCAATACCCGTAATCTCACCGATATCGCCATTGAATACGCCGAGTCCTCCCTCGCCGCCAACTGTACTGTACCAAGGCAGATCGTAGTTATTTCTTATTTGCATAACACGATCTCCCATACGGAAAAGCTTATCTCCTGCCCTGATTTCGCTCTTTTCTTTCGACGGAGGATTGAGCGCCTCCTGAAGCTTGCGGTTAAGCACAATCGTTCCTACCTCGTATTTCCTGCTCGGAGTAAGCACCTGAATCTGACTTGGCGGAATCTTCATATTCTTAGGCAGTCTGTTTGCACACAAATCGACAACCGTGTCAATAAGCTCATTTATTCCCTCGCGTTTTAAGAAGAACATATCGCTGTTGCGATTTGAAAAATCAGGATACTCGCCGTTATTGATAGCGTGGGCACTGACGACGATACTACTCTCCGCCGCCTGACGGAAAATTTCGCAAAGGCGCACAGTCGGAATATATTCGGATGTCACAAGGTCTTTTAAAATATTACCCGCACCGATTGACGGAAGCTGGTCTGCATCGCCTACGAGAATCAAACGACAATCCGGCTTTAATGCGTCCAGCACCGCGCGAAACAGCATTAAATCCACCATCGAAACCTCATCTAAAATAAGCACATCACAGTTTAGCGGGTTTTCATGGTTTATTCCAAAAACAGGAAATGCACTTCCCTCAGAATAGTCCATCTCAAGCATACGGTGTATTGTTTTAGCTTCAACACCGCAAAACTCACTCATTTTCTTCGCCGCACGCCCTGTCGGTGCTGCAAGCATTACGGACAGGCCCATACAATCAAAAAGCTCAAGTATTCCGCGGACAACCGTGGTTTTTCCCGTTCCCGGGCCGCCTGTCATTACCATAAGCGAGCTGTTTGCTGCACATTCAATCGCCTTTCTCTGAAGCGGAGCGTATTCTATTTTTTGTTTGCGCTCGATTTTATCAATAATGTGGTCGACACTTACTTTTTTCTGTGTGCTGTATGAAAGCATACGGCTAAGGCGTTTTGCGATAAAATTCTCAGCCTCGTAAAGATGCCCTAAATAAACCGCATATTCGCCGTTTATCTCCTCAATTGCAATCGCGCCGTCTTCATTCAAGGCATCAATCGTATCCTCAACTAAATCCAAGCTTACCCCAATAAGCTCAGCGGTTATCGGAGCAAGTTTGCGTCTGGGAATAAACGCGTGACCGCTCTCGGAATTAAAGGATAATTCATATATGACCGCCGCCTCAACGCGTTCAAGTGAATTTCCGCTCATACCGAGCTTTGATGCTAAAATATCAGCCTTTGAAAATTCAACACCGAATTCCATATTGGTAAGAAGATACGGATTATCCTTTATAAGCCCTATCGCTGTCATACCGTAAACCGAATAAAGACGCAACGCAATTGACGGCTCAAGCTCGTTTTCAACTAAAAATTCAATTAGTCTACTTATTGAATTCTGCATCTGGAAATCCTTTGAAATCTGCTCTGCCTTGCTGATAGTGATGCCCTGAATTTCAGTCAGACGCATAGGATCACTTTCAATTATATTAAAGCTGTCTTTTCCGAATTTTTCAACAATTTTAACCGCGGTCTTTCTGCCTATGCCACGCACTGTGCCCGAAGAGAGGTATTCTAAAATTGCGCCCTCGGTTGCAGGGAGTGATCTCTCACATTGTTCAATTTTAAATTGCTCACCGTAAGTCGGATGTGTCGTCCACGAACCAATTATGATAAGATGCTCACCAACACCGACACGCGGCATACAACCGACCGCAGTAATTGCATCGCCATTCACCGTTGAAACGCGCAGGACAGCATAGCCGTTATCGTCATTTCTGAAAATAACCGCCTCACAAACCCCTTCAATTTTTATCTGATCCTCTGCCATACTCGTCTCCATTTAAAATCAAAACATTTCCAAAAAGTGCGCGTATAAACTTTATCCACACACTTTCTTTTTTCTTCAAAAACAAAGCAACCGTCAAATCCCGCCTGCAAAAAGGAATTACAATTATGTACACGGTCGCAATTATTCCGACACAGGCAAAAAACGAAATAATCGCATCAAGTAAAATCATTTCACTTCACCTCAATTTATTTTATGTAAAGAGGTGAAAAACGGTTTACAGTAAAAAACTTAAGAAACCGAGGAAGCCATACGAAATGCCTGCCACGATAATACCCGCGATCACGACACCTGCCAGAATTGCAGGAAGTGCGTATCTCATTCGGATGTCCAAAAGTGCCGCGAGGAGTGCTCCACTCCATGCACCCGTTCCGGGAAGAGGAATACCAACAAAAATTGCAAGCCCGATCGTTTCATATTTCTTAACTACACCGCTCTTTTTCATAACGCGGTTTTCCAACCATTCGATTTGTTTTATAAGCCATCCTTTTTCACGGCAGAAATCAAAAATCTTGCGGATAAATAATATAATAAAAGGTACAGGAAGAAGGTTCCCTATAATACACAGCGAAAGACATTCCCAGAAC
>JAZPZP010000121.1:0-17181 GCA_045544695.1 Eubacteriales bacterium
ATATGCATAATTATACTGTATAAATGTATAAAAACATAATTATATAAATAAATTATGCAAAAACTTACGAAAATTCACAAAAAAGTCTTGCATAAAAATTCAAAAGGTGCTATAATAACATCAATGAAAATAATATTTAAGGAGATAGAGCTATGAGTCAGATTAAAAAGGCAGTCCTTGCATATTCAGGAGGACTTGACACATCAATTATTATTCCGTGGTTAAAGGAAAACTACGGTTGCGAAGTTATTGCAGTTGCTGCTGACGTTGGTCAGGGTAAGGAATTAAACGGTCTTATCGAAAAGGCTATTGCAACAGGTGCAAGCAAGTGCTACATCGAGGACTTAAAAGAAGAGTTTGTTGATGAGTACGTTATTCCGACAATGAAGGCAGGCGCAGTTTACGAGGGCAGCTACTTGCTCGGTACTTCTTTCGCTCGTCCGATTATCGCTAAGAGAATCGTTGAGATCGCAAAGAAGGAAGGGGCTGACGCTATCTGCCACGGCTGCACAGGTAAGGGTAATGACCAGGTTCGTTTCGAGCTTGCTATCAAGGCTTTTGCGCCGGAGCTTAAGATTATCGCTCCGTGGCGTGAGTGGGATTTGAAGAGCCGTGATGAAGAAATTGCTTATGCTGAAGCTCGCAACATTCCACTCAACATCACTCGTGAGACCAACTACTCAAAGGATATGAACCTCTGGCACTTATCACACGAGGGCTTAGACCTTGAGGATCCGGGCAACGAGCCGATGTATGATAAGATCTTAGAGCTCGGCGTCACTCCGGAAAAGGCTCCGGATGCTCCGACCTACATTGATATCGCATTTGAAAAGGGTGTTCCGGTAGCGCTCGACGGCAAGAAGATGAAGGCTCTTGACATTATCTTAGAGCTTAACAAAATCGGTGGTGCAAACGGTATCGGTATCGTTGACCTTGTTGAGAACCGCCTTGTTGGTATGAAGAGCCGTGGCGTTTATGAGACTCCGGGCGGAACAATTCTCTACAAGGCACACGAGTTCTTAGAGACCCTCTGCTTAGATCGTGATACACATCACTTCAAGGCTCAGGCTGCAATCCGTTTTGCAGAGCTCGTATACTTTGGCCAGTGGTACACACCGCTCCGCGAGGCGCTCTCAGCATTTGTTGATAGCACTCAGGAGAGAGTTACCGGCCATGTTAAGTTAAAGCTCTATAAGGGCAACATTACAAATGCAGGCATGTGGAGTGAGTATTCACTTTACGATGAAGAAGTCGCAACCTTCGACGAGGATGAAGTTTACGATCAGAAGGATGCAGGCGGATTTATCAATCTCTTCGGTCTTCCGATTAAAGTCCGTGCAATGCTCGACAACAAGAGAGAAAATAACAAGTAAAAAAAGATATTTGTAAGGGGATTGCCTTGCGCAATCCTCTTACGATGTTTTATTTAAAAAGGAGAAACCCAAATGAAACTTTGGTCAGGACGCTTTCAGAAAGATGTTGATACATTAGTAAACGATTTCAACTCATCAATTCAGTTTGATGCAAGAATGTACCGCGAGGACATTGAGGGCAGCATCGCTCACGCAATGATGCTCGGTCGTCAGGGCATTATATCCATGAGCGAATCCGAGAAAATCGTTAAAACACTTGGTGAAATCTTAGCGGATATCGAGGCAGGCAAGGTTGAATTTTCACTTGAGAACGAAGACATACATATGAATATCGAGCGAATTTTAACCGAGCGCATCGGGGATACCGGTAAGCGTCTGCACACGGCTCGCAGTCGTAATGACCAGGTTGCTCTTGACATTCGTATGAACCTCAAAAAAGAGGTCGTTCGCATTAAAAACTTAGTGCTTGGTCTGCAGGAAGCTCTCGCAGACAAGGCAGAAGAGAATTTGGACGCAATTCTCCCGGGCTATACCCATCTCCAGCGCGCTCAGCCGTCAACCGCGGCGCATCATTTTATGGCTTATGGCGAAATGTTAAAGCGCGATGTAACAAGACTTGAGGATTGCTTAAAGAGAATGAACACAATGCCATTGGGAAGCGGTGCTTTAGCCGGAACAACTTACCCGATTGACAGATATTTTGTAGCAGAAAAGCTCGGCTTTGACGATATTACAAATAACTCGCTTGACGGTGTTTCCGACCGCGATTTTGTAATTGAGTTTGCGTCTTGCCTTTCAATGATTATGATGCACCTTTCCCGTTTCTCTGAGGAAATTATCCTCTGGTGCTCTTGGGAATTTTCTTATATTGAGCTTGACGATGCTTATTCAACAGGCTCATCAATTATGCCGCAGAAGAAGAATCCGGATGTAGCTGAGCTCGTCCGCGGTAAAACAGGCAGAGTTTACGGCTCACTTATGGGCCTTCTCACAATGATGAAAGGCTTACCGCTTGCATATAACAAGGATATGCAGGAGGATAAGGAAGCGATTTTTGACGCTATAGATACCGTAGCTCAGTGCCTTGATGTATTCACTCCGATGTTCAAGACGATGACAATTAAGAAGGACAAGATGAGAAATGCAGCAGCAGGTGGCTTTATCAACGCGACCGACGCGGCTGATTATCTTGTTAAAAAGGGAATGCCATTCCGCGATGCTTATATGATTGTCGGTAAGCTCGTTACCTATTGCATCACATCGGGCAAAACACTTGATACATTAACTTTAGACGATTATCACACCATTTCACCGGTGTTTGAAGAAGATGTGTACGAAGCGCTTGACCTTGCAGTTTGCGTTGACGGTCGTAAGGTACCGGGCGGCCCTGCAAAGGAAGAGGTAATGCGTCAGATTACTTTGCTTCGTGAATTTATTGCTGAAAGGAAGTAGAGCAGGATGAAAAAAGTAGGAATAATCGGAGCTACCGGCTACGGTGGCGTTGAGCTTGTTCGTCTATTGCTCGACCATCCGGCAGTTGAGCTTTGTAAATTAAGCTCCGTTTCATTTGAGGGTAAAAAAATATCCGATGTTTACCCAACTCTTTATACGATTTGTGACGATACATTAAGAGGTCAGGATGAGGTTGTTAACAGCTGTGATATCATTTTCGCAGCTCTTCCGCACGGTCTCTCTCAGCCACTTGCAAAGCAGTGCGACGAGAAGGGAATTTTATTTATCGACTTAGGTGCTGACTTCCGTCTTGACGACGAAGAGGTTTATAAAAAATGGTATGGCTGTGAGTTCGAGGATAAGGAACTCCAGGCAAAATCGGTTTACGGCCTTTGTGAGTTAAACCGTGAGCAGATTAAAAAGACAAATATTATAGCAAACCCGGGCTGTTATCCAACATCAATTGCCCTTGGTTTATATCCGGCGCTTAAGAATAAAATGTGCAAGACTACGGGCATTATTATTGACTCGAAGTCCGGCGCAACCGGTGCCGGCCGTGGTCTCACTCAGAACACTCATTTCACCGAGTTAAATGAAGGCTTTGCTCCGTATAAAGTAGGAAAGCACCGCCACACTCCGGAAATTGAGCAGACTCTCTCGAAGATGGCAGGCGAGCAGGTAAATGTTACCTTTGTGCCGCATCTTCTCCCGATAAATCGAGGTATTGAGTCCACGATTTATGTGGATAAAAACGGGGACTACACATTGCAGGAACTCCGCGATTTATATGTTAAATTCTATAAGGATGAAAAATTTGTTACCGTGTTGCCGTTGGGTAGCGCAGTTAATCTTCGAAATGTCCGTATGACAAATCAGTGCCAGATTTCGCTGCACGAGGATGAGCATACCGGCAAGATTATAATTGCATCGGTAATTGATAATATGGTTAAAGGTGCCGCAGGACAGGCTATTCAGAATATGAATATAGCACTCGGAATTGACGAAGATACCGCACTTCCGATTCTTGCACCGGCATTTTAGTTAGGAGAAATTTTATGAAAAACATTTCAGGTGGCGTATGTGCACCGCAGGGCTTTAAGGCAACAGGTCTTCACTGCGGAATGCGTAAGAATAAGGAACGCCGCGACGTAGCGCTTATTTTCTGCGATACAATTTGCAACGCAGCAGCTACTTATACAACAAACAGAGTTAAGGCAGCACCTGTTTACTTAAATATGCAGAATATGAAGAGCGGCAAGATGCGCGCTGTGATTGCAAACAGCGGCAACGCTAATGCGTGCGCTCCGAACGGTATGGAAAAGGCGCAGAAAATGTGCGACATTACCGCAAAAGCACTTCAAATTGCGCCGAACGAGGTTTTCGTTTGCTCAACTGGTGTTATCGGTGTCGAGCTCGATACAACTCCGATTGAAAATAATATTGATAAATTAGTTGCAGCACTTTCAACAAATGGTGGAGACGATGCGGCTAACGCAATTTTAACTACCGATACCGTTAAAAAAGAGATTTCACTCGAGTGTGAAATCGGCGGCAAGACCGTTAAAATGGGCGCGATGGCAAAGGGCTCGGGTATGATTCACCCGAATATGGGAACAATGCTCTGCTTTATAACAACGGATGCAAATATCGAGTCCGATGTGCTTCAGAGCGCACTTCTTTCCGTTGTTAAGCGCACATTTAACCGCGTGTCCGTTGACGGTGATACATCGACAAATGATACAGCAGTAATTCTTGCATCTGGCCTTGCAGGGAACGAAAGCATAAAAGAGGGAACAGCTGAGTATGATGCATTTTACAAAATGCTTTTTGCAGCATGTGAGTACCTCGCTCGTGCAATTGCGAAAGACGGAGAGGGTGCAACCCATCTCATTACCTGCACGGTAGACGGAGCAAGCACTGAAGCTAAGGCTGAAAAGCTTGCGAAGTCAATTATTTCATCGTCTCTTACAAAGGCGGCAATGTTCGGTGCTGATGCAAACTGGGGCAGAGTACTCTGCGCAATGGGTTATTCGGGCGAAGATTTTGAACCTGATGAAGTGACCATTTCGTTTGCATCAAATGCAGGAGAAATTACCGTTTGTCAAAACGGCCGAGGTCTTGTTTTCGACGAAGATTTAGCTAAGAAGATTTTAACTGAAGCGGATATCGAAATCCGTGCGAAATTATCAGAGGGTAAGGAATCGGCAACCGTCTGGGGTTGTGATTTAACCTATGATTATGTTAAAATTAACGGCGATTACAGAACATAGAGGTGAGTGTAATGGATATGCAGTTAGATCGTGCACAAGTGCTTACAGAGGCGCTTCCATACATACAGAAATATTACAACAAAACCGTCGTTGTCAAATACGGCGGCAATGCAATGACAAGCGATGAGCTTAAGAGTGCGGTTATTAAAGATATCGTTTTATTATCGCTCGTCGGTGTAAATGTCGTTGTTGTTCATGGCGGTGGTCCTGAGATTAACGCAATGTTTAAGCGCGTCGGTAAAGAAAGCAAGTTCGTTAACGGACTTCGCTATACCGATGACGATTCTATGGATTTAGTCCAGATGGTGCTTGCGGGTAAACTCAACAAGGAAATTGTTTCAATCATCAATCAGTCAGGCGGCCGAGCTATCGGTCTCTGCGGAATTGATGGCGGAATGTTCAAGGCTGAAAAGTTAACGGAAGACGGTTTTGATTACGGTCGAGTTGGCGAAATCACCGAGGTTGACACTTCTGTTATCGAGGATGCAATCAAGTGCGGTTTCATTCCCGTTGTTGCAACCGTTGCTCAGGGCGAGGATGGAAGCTATAACATAAACGCAGATACCGCGGCAGCAGCTTTAGCTGCAGCACTCGGCGCTGAAAAGCTTATGTTACTTACAGATATTGCAGGTCTTCTTCGTGACCCGTCCGATCCGTCAACTTTAATTTCAGATATCAATGTGTCCGAAATTCCGAAGCTTCAGCGCGACGGAGTTATCTCCGGTGGTATGATTCCGAAAATCGACTGCTGTGTTGAGGCGGTTCGTCAGGGTGTTGCTCAGGCAAATATTGTTGATGGTCGCGTACCGCACTCAATTCTTATGGAGATGCTTTCCGATGCAGGTATCGGAACTATGATTTACGGCGAAAGGTGTGTGTAGACTGTGTTAAGCTCACAGCAAATTAAAGAAAAAGATTCGCAGTATATAATGCAGACCTACGGTCGTTTTCCTGTTGCAATCGCGCGTGGCGAGGGTAGTACGGTTTACGATCCGGAGGGGAATGAATATATAGATTTTACAAGTGGTATCGGCGTTTGCAGTGTGGGTTACGGCAATAAAACTTGGGCAAAAGCAATTGCTGATCAGGCTGAAAAGCTCGGCCACATTTCAAATTTATTCTTTACCGAGCCGTGTGTAATTTTAGCTGAGCGCCTTTGCAAGGCATCCGGTATGAGCAAGGTTTTCTTCTCAAACTCGGGTGCTGAGAGCAACGAGGGTGCAATTAAGCTTGCAAGAAAGTATAGCTTTGATAAATACGGCGAGGGCAGAAGTAAGATTATAACGCTTATTCAGTCTTTCCACGGCAGAACTGTAACAACTCTTGCCGCAACAGGTCAGGATGTTTTCCACACTAATTTCTATCCGTTTACCGAGGGATTTGAACATGTTCCGGCAAATGATATTGAAGCGCTTAAGGCGGCACTTTCAAGTGATGTTTGCGCTGTAATGATGGAGCTTGTTCAGGGCGAGGGCGGTGTTTTACCGCTTGATCGTGAATATGTTAAAAAGGTGCAGGAAATCTGCAACGAGCGCGATATTCTCCTTATGATCGACGAGGTTCAGACCGGAATGGGCAGATGCGGAAAGCTCTTTGCATTTATGGAATACGGAATTGAGCCGGATGTTGTAACAACCGCTAAGGGAATTGCAGGCGGCCTTCCGCTCGGAGCAGTTTTCGCAAGCAAGAAGACCGAAAACGTCTTAACTGCTGGAACTCACGCAACAACCTTTGGGGCTAACCCGATTTGTACCGCGGCAGGTAATACTGTGCTCGATATTTTAGAGAACGGTGTCCTCGATGAGGTAAATAAAAAAGGCGATTACATTCGTGATAAAATTACAGCTATGAATCTCAGCGTCGTATCAGGCCTTCGCGGTCTCGGTATGATGATTGGCGTAGTAGTGCCGAAGGGTGAGCATAAAAGACTCGCGGCAAAATTAATCGAAAACGGTCTCTTGTGCATAACTGCAGGAAGTGATGCAATTCGATTCTTACCGCCGCTCACAATTACTTATGAAGAAATAGATAAAGGCCTTGCAATTTTTGAAAAGGTATTAAAGGAGGAGAAATAATGAAAAAGGATCTCTTAAAGCTTACCGACTTATCGTGTGAGGAATTAACTCACATCTTAGATGTTGCAGACCAGCTTAAATACAATCAGAAGCACAATATTCCGCATAAAATATTAGAGGGTAAAACTCTCGGCATGATTTTCCAGAAGTCTTCAACTCGTACCCGTGTTTCCTTCGAGGTTGGTATGTTCCAGCTCGGCGGACACGCGCTCTTCCTTTCAACATCTGATATTCAGATGGGCAGAGGCGAGTCAATCCGTGATACCGCGCGTGTTCTTTCCCGTTACTGTGACGGTATTATGATTCGCACCTACGGTCAGGATGAGGTTGAAGAGCTTGCTGAATACGCAAGCATTCCGGTAATTAACGGCCTTACCGACTACTGCCATCCGTGTCAGGTTCTCGCTGATTTAATGACAATCCGTGAGAAGATGAGCACTCTTGAAGGTCTTCATATGTGCTATATCGGTGACGGTAACAATATGGCGAACTCTCTAATCGCCGGCGGTCTCATTACCGGTATGAAGGTAACTGTTGCAACTCCAAAGGGCTACGAGCCGGATCCGCAGATTTTAGACTTTGCTAAAGCTTATGGCGATAAGTTTAAATGGTATGAGGATGTAATGGAAGCATCCCGCGGCGCAGATGTTTTAGTAACTGATGTCTGGGCAAGTATGGGTCAGGAATCTGAAATTACCGAGCGTAAGAAAATTTTTACAGGATATCAGATTAACTCAGCGGTTATGGAAAATGCAAACGACGGCGCAATCGTTCTCCATTGCTTACCTGCTCACAAGGGTGAGGAGATTACCGAGGATGTCTTCGAAAAGTATGCAGATTGCATCTTTGATGAGGCTGAAAATCGCTTGCACGCACAGAAAGCTGTTATGGCAATACTTATGGGCGACCATAAATAAATAAAAAGGTTCGGTTATAAACCGAACCTTTTTATATTATATAAAGAATTAAGCACAAGCCAGTTTTGCGGAAACGGGCGCATTGCGTTCCAATACCCTGCACCACGCAGAGAATATTCGGGAATTAGAGCAAGCTTTGCCTCAATTGAGCGCGCGTCCTCAAACCAAACCTCGTGTGCGCGGCCGAGAGAATCCGTATAATTAAAAAACGGAGTTTGGGAATAATCGTCAAAAAATATTTCAGCGCCGTAACGCGCAGCAATAGCTATTGCCTCCTGACTTGAAATGGATGGCGCGCGCGATGCACCTTGAACATAGGGCAAAGTCCAGTCATAGCCGTAATTTGGAATACCTAAAAATATTTTACTCGCGGGAATTTCGCTCAGCGCATATTCTAAAACTGAGCGTACATTCGGGAGAGGTGCTACCGCGAGCGGTGGTCCGTAAGTATAGCCCCATTCGTAGGTCATAAGCAAAACCGCGTTTGCAGCATTCCCCAAAGCTTTGTAATCGTGACCTTCATATAGAAGTCCGCGCTGAGTAGCTGAAGTTTTCGGCGCGAGCGCCACGATTACCTCAAACCCCTTGGCATTTAATCTGCGTGTTGCATTTTGAACGAATGCCGCGTAAAGAGGTGCTTCTTCGGGGAAGATAAACTCAAAATCAATGTCAAGTCCGCGATAACCGCGATTTACCATAGTTGTAAGAACATTATTTATTAAGACATTTTGAAGAGCGATGTCGTTTAATATAACACTTGCAAGCTCATTACTGAAATTTCCGTTCTCGGTAAGGGTTGACAAATGCATAAGCGGAGCTGTGCTATACTCAAGAGCTGTCGAAACTAAAAACTCATCATTTAGCGAAACTAGAGATCCTGCTTCGGTAAAGCCGTAGGTGAACGGAGTCAGATAAGTGAGGTAGGGAAGAGTCTGCCGTAAAAGACTTTTATTAATAAACGGATAAGCGTAAGCATTAACGGCCATTTCATAGCTTTTCTCACCGCGATAAGAAATAACAATCGTTTCACCGGGGTAGATTTCACTTTTTCCCATAAGGCGTATATTATTGCGGAAAAGAGTGTTTATAGTGACGCCGTAAAGACTTGCAATTGAGTCTAAAGTATCGCCCGGACGCACAGTATGTATTAATTCGGGAAAGAGAATTACAAGCACCTGACCGACGACAAGAGGCTGATTTTCAGGCAATTCGTTATTATATATAATTGAGCTTTCAGTAACGCCGTAAAGTTCAGCTATCGAGAAAACCGTCTCACCCGGTTTTACAATATGCAATTCCATAAATAAAACCACCTCTGTAACATTATAGTTACGAGGTGGTTTTTCTGTTACTTTAAGTCGTCGTTGTAGTGCGCTCTCTCGCCACCTATGAATTTAGGCCTTGTGCGCGCGCAGATTATCGGAGCTTCGCCGATTGACTTAATTGAAAGCCTTACCGGAACAGCAACCTTTTTAAGGTGCATACCGATGAGTGTTCCGCCGATATCAAGCCCTGCATCTGCTGAAATTTCTTCAACTGCGACCGCATCATGGAAGCTGTTATATGCGGTAGTCGCGAATGAACCGCCCGCTTTCGGCTGCGGAACTACATTTACAATCTCGCGCATTTGAGCCTTTGCAACCTCGCGTTCAACGATGATTGCGCGGTTTAAATGCTCACAGCATTGCGCTGCAAGGAAAATTCCCTTAGCGCAGACTTCAGGGTAAATTGCGTTAAAAATTGCCTGCGCGGTCGGAAGACTTGAGTCCGAGCCGATTTTATGACCGCCGACTTCGCTTGAGCTGCAGCCTATAACCAAAACGTCGCCTGCCTTTAAGCTTGCCGCATCAATCAGCTCGCACACAGCAAGACGGGCTTCATTTGCTATTTTATCATACATAAAAAGTCATCTCCTTTGATTTAATTATACCGCTTTTTTACTGAATAATCAAGGACAAGGTTTTAGTATATTGTATTATATTAAAAAATATAGTAAAGCGAGGTGATAGTATGATAATACGCTTAAAAAAGAGAAGCATTTTTGTTTTGGCGGTGTTTTTGTGTATTGCATTTAGCTTACCGTTTGTTAACAACAAAGCCCTCCCCGTGAGTGCGGAAATAACAAATTGGGGGCTCAGTTTTTCTAAAGAAGGAGCTCCGCCACGTGGAAATGCGAGTGCAGAAACTCTGCGCGAATTTGATGCGTATTTTATCGATGAAACGGAAGAAAAGAAACTTTATTTAACCTTTGATGCAGGCTTTGAAAACGGCTACACACCGCAGATTTTAGACACACTTAAAGCGCATAATGTGCAGGCGACATTTTTCCTCGTCGGAAATTATATGGATACCTGTCCTGAGCTTGTGCGCCGAATGACAGAGGAGGGGCATATAGTTGCCAATCACACGGCAAATCATCCCGATATGTCAAAAATCGCCGATAAAAAAAGCTTTTTGGCAGAGCTAAATGGTTTGGAAGAAAAGTATAAAAAAATAACCGGTAAGGATATGCTTAAAATTTACCGCCCACCACAGGGAAAATTCAGTACGCAGAATTTAAAGCTCTCAAGCGAGCTTGGCTATAAAACAGTGTTCTGGAGCCTTGCGTATGTCGATTGGTATACCGATAATCAGCCAACAAGGGAGCAGGCGTTTTCGAAATTAATTCCGCGAACCCATCCGGGTGCGGTGGTTTTACTGCACAGCACATCGAAAACAAATGCTGAAATCTTAGATGAACTTTTAACTCGCTGGGAAAACGCAGGATATAGGATAGCGCCGATTGACGAGCTTTTTTAAACTGTGTTATAATTAGTACAAAGGAGGTGCGTGATGGCTACCACGATAGGAATTTTTGCACATGTAGATGCAGGTAAAACGACCTTGTCCGAGCAGATTTTATTTAATACGGGTACTTGTCGCGCACTCGGCAGAGTTGACGAGAAAAACACCCATTTGGATCACGATGCGATTGAGCGCTCTCGCGGAATAACGATTTTCGCAGACGAAGCGCCGTTTTCGATAAACGGAAAAGAATTCTTTCTTATAGATACGCCGGGGCATGCGGATTTTGGCGGTGAAATGGAGCGCAGTATGTGCGCTATCGACTGTGCGGTTCTGGTAATAAGCGCGGTTGAGGGAATCGAGAGTCACACGCTTACCGTGTGGGAGCTTCTCAGAAAAAACAATATCCCAACTGTAATTTTTATAAATAAAACGGACAGAACGGGTGCGAATCCGAATGAAGTTTTAGCATCGATAAAGAAACGCTTTAGTGACTCAGCGATTTTATTTGACGGTATAAATGAAGAGCTTGCAACGGTAAATGATGAACTTTTAAATGCATACCTCTCGGGTAAGGGGGATTTTGATGAGCTTATAAGAAAAGCTATATTTAACTGTGAGCTATATCCGACGCTTTTTGGCTCAGCGCTCAAAGGCGAGGGAGTTGAGGCGCTTCTTGATGTTTTGTCAAAATATTGCTTTAAAGAGTATAGCGCGGAAGAGGAGTTTTCCGCTCTCGTTTACAAGGTGCGTCATGAAAAAGGAATAGGCAGAATAACGTTTTTAAAAATTCTCTCCGGTGAGCTTCTACCGCGTGAGGTTATAAATACGCCTGACGGTGAAGAAAAATGCGGTGAGCTTCGCCGCGTAAATGGCGGAAAATCCGAAACCGTAAAGAAAGCCTCGGCAGGTGAGCTTGTTGCGGTAGGAGGTCTTACTGCAAAAGTGGGCGACATAGTGGGAAAAGGAGCTATGCGCGATAGAAAATTCAGCTTAGTACCGCTTCTTTCCGTTCGTGTATCGTCTGATGCTCATATAACCGAGCTGTTAGGTGCGCTCCGTGAGCTTGAGGAGGAAGAGCCGCTATATCGCGTTATGTATAGCGTAGAGCTTTCTGAAATTCACGTTCAGGTGATGGGTGAAATTCAGCTTGAAATTTTAAAGAGCGTAATGAGTGAGCGATTTGGAATTGAAATTGCATACGGTGAGTGCGAGGTGGTCTACAAAGAAACGCTTGCCTCTCCGGTGTACGGTTTTGGTCACTATGAGCCGCTAAGGCATTATTCCGAAGTGCATTTAAGATTAGAACCTAACCCCGATAAGGGAATAGAGTTTGATAGCGAAATCTCACAGGATGTTTTCGGCGCGAGCTGGCAGCGACTTATTAAGACACACGTTTTTGAAAAGACACATCGCGGCGTACTTGTTGGCGCACCGCTTGAGGATGTTAAAATTGTTTTGATTAACGGTAAAGCGCATGAGAAGCATACAGAAGGCGGAGATTTCCGCGAGGCGACATATCGTGCAATCCGCCAGGGACTTATGAAGGCAGAAAGTGTTTTATTAGAGCCGTGGCTTAAGTTTGAAATTGAGTGCGAGCCGACGCTTGCAGGCAGGATTTTAACCGACGTTCAAACGGCGGGCGGCAGATATGACGCGCCTGTTTTTGAGGGTGAGAATCAAATTCTCCGAGGTGAGGCACCGGCTAAAATGCTGATTGCATATTCAAGGGAGCTTATTTCAATAAGCGGTGGAAGAGCGCGGACTTCACTTAGTTTTTATAAATATTTACCATGCAGAAATCAAGCAGAGGTAATAGAAAAACGAGGGTATGAAGCGGAGCGCGACATCGAGAACACTGCAGATTCAATTTTCTGCATAAAGGGTGCCGGCGTTACAATTAAATGGGACAAGGCGGAAGAATCAATGAACCTTCCGTTACCAAAAAAACCGTTGCAATAGCAACGGTTTTTTGTTAGTTTAAAATAGCAATTGCGAGGTTTAAATACGCGGCAAAGGTAAGCCAGATAAGATATGGAATCTGCAGATATCCTGCAAGGGGCTTTGCCTTATAAAATTCAACGATCATAAGAAGAACCGCTGCCCAGAGAATTAAAAGCCAGATAAATGCAAAGGTATAGGCTTGCATATTAAAGAAAAGAAGCGGCCAGACGAAATTAAGAATGAGTTGAACTGCGTAAATTGTGAGCGCGAAGTTTTTGTTTTTCGCGTTTGATGTGTAAACTAAATAAGAAGAGATACCCATAAGTGCGAAGAGAACCGTCCACACGACGGGGAAAAGCCAACTTGGCGGTGCGAGCGGCGGCGTCTGTATCTCGCCGTAAATCATCATCGAGTCACGCGTTAAAAACGCTGAAAGTGCGCCGATACCGAGCGGAATAATTAGCGCGATTACAAGTTCTTTCCATTTGATTTTCATAAAAATCACCTCGGAATATTTGTATGCATTCCGAGGTGAAAATATTATTCCCAATCCTTCCAAATATCGGGACAATAACCGACGGTAACGGATTTTCCGTTTCGCACAAATGGTGCGTTATAAAGCGACGGATTTTCAAAAAGCTTGTCTATTACAGCTTCTTCATCGGCGAGATAGGCGATAAAAGATTTCTCATAATCGCGAGCTTTTTTGTTTATCATCGCATCTAAACCCACTGCGTTTTTAACCGTTTCAAACTCGCGAGGACTCAAGCCGTAGCGCGCAAGGTCTATAAGCTGATATTTAATGCGTCTTTCTTTAAAGTAACGCTCAGCCTTTTTGGTATCAAAGCTTTTTGCCATTCCGTATATCTGGATATTCATTGCTACACCACCTGAAAATTTATAAAATAAGTATAGCATATTTTGCGCTAATATGCTATACTTAATATGTACCCGATTTTTAAGATTATCTTTTCTGCGAAAGAGGGGCGAAAAACATATAGCCGTATTGTATCTTTTCGCCCGTTTTTACGGGCGAATTTTGTTTTTGGAGAGAAAATTATGAATAGAATAGCTCTTATTGGAATTATAGTTGAAGATAGTAAATCCACCGCGCGCCTTAATGAAATTTTACACGAATATGCGGAATTTATCGTCGGCAGAATGGGTGTGCCGTACAGAGACCGCGGTGTTTGCATTATAAGCATAATCGTTGATGCGGAAAACAATGTGATAAGCGCGATGTCGGGAAAGCTCGGTCAGCTCCCCGGTGTTCAGATTAAAACGATGTATGCTAAGGCAGGTGATGCGAATGGATAAAGAAAAGCTGACTTACGCCATACAAAAAGAGGATTTCAGCGAGTATTACGCTTTGGCACATAAAGCCTGCCGCGAGGCTAAGGGCGATGTTGTGCACTTGCGAGCAATAATTGAATTTTCAAACTATTGCAGGCGAAATTGCACGTATTGCGGCTTGAATTGCGAAAATTCAAAACTTACACGCTACCGTATGCAGCCTGAAGAAATAATTGAAGTAGGAAAAAACGCCTACCGCGCCGGTTACAAAACGCTCGTCATGCAGTCTGGTGAAGATCCGTACTATACCCGAGAAATGATTGGAGAAATAGTAAAGGAACTGTCGCGCGAGGGAATTATTATAACGCTAAGCTGCGGCGAGCGGGAGGATGAAGATTATAAGTATTGGAAGGAATGCGGCGCAAACCGATACCTTTTAAAGCACGAAACGGCAGATTCTGACCTTTATGCAAAGCTCCATCCGGGTTATACGCTGGATGAGAGAATCCATTGTCTTAAAACGATAAAAAAGCTCGGTTATGAAACGGGAAGCGGCTTTATGATAGGGCTTCCGAATGAAAGTGCTGAAAAAATTGCAGAGAATATTCTTCTGCTGGATGAGCTTGATTGCGATATGGCAGGTATCGGCCCGTTTATACCGCATCCCGATACTACGATGAGGGATGTGTCGGCAGGCTCTGTCGAGCTTACTCAGCGCGCGGTGGCATTGACGCGAATTATGCGCCCGACTATGAATTTACCGGCGACAACAGCGCTCGGTGTGCGCGACAAGGAAGCGAGAGAGAATGTTTTCTCGCGTGGCGCTAACGTAATTATGCGAAAGGTAACGCCTGATGAATATAAATCTCTCTATGAAATTTATCCTATAGCACTCGGCAAAACCGATATCAAAAAAGAGCGCGAGGAATTATGCGATTTTATAAAAAGCTTAGGGAAAATCCCTGAATAGAAAGGAAGAAAGCTATGTATAACAGCAAATCAAAAAACGCAGTCGAATTTATCGACAACGAGGAAATTTTAAGAACAATCGACTATGCGGAAGAGAATAAGAACAATAAGGCGCTTTTAAAGGAAATTCTTGAAAAAGGAAAGCTTTATAAGGGCTTAAATTACAAAGAGGCGATTACTCTTCTTTTAAGCGATGATAAGGAAATTCAGGACGAGATGTTTAATCTCGCAATGGAGATTAAGAGAAAATTTTACGGCAACAGAATCGTAATGTTCGCGCCGCTTTACTTATCAAATCACTGCGTTAACGGCTGCCGTTATTGCCCGTACCACTACGGAAATAAGTGCATTGCCAGAAAGAAGTTAACTCAGGAGGAAATTAAGCGCGAGGTAATTGCGCTTCAGGATATGGGTCACAAGCGTTTAGCTCTTGAGACGGGTGAAGACCCTGTTAATTCCCCGATTGAATACGTGCTTGAGAGCATCAAGACAATTTATGGTATTCATCATAAAAACGGTGCAATCCGCCGTGTCAATGTAAATATCGCAGCAACCACGGTTGAAAATTACAGAAAGCTCAAAGAAGCAGGCATCGGAACATATATCCTCTTCCAGGAAACTTACGACAAGGAGCGATATGAGTATCTTCATCCGACCGGACCTAAGCACAACTATGCTTATCATACCGAGGCGATGGACCGCGCTATGGAGGGCGGAATTGACGATGTCGGCATCGGCGTTCTTTTCGGCCTTTCGGATTACCGCTATGACTTTATCGGTCTTTTGATGCACGCCCAGCATTTAGAGGATACCTTCGGTGTCGGCCCGCACACAATCAGCGTTCCGCGTATTCGCCCGGCTGCAGATGTTGACCTTACCGAATACCCGAATGCAATTGACGATGCCCTTTTCCGCAAACTCGTTGCGGTACTCAGAATAGCAGTTCCGTATACAGGAATTATCATTTCAACTCGCGAGTCCGAGCAGTCGAGAGCGGATGTATTAAAGGTCGGCGTTTCGCAGATAAGCGGCGGCTCATCCACAAGTGTTGGCGGATATGTTGAAAAAGAGAAGGAAGAAGACAATTCCGCCCAGTTTGAGGTTAACGATACCAGAACGCTTGATGAAATAGTCGGTTGGCTTATGGAGCTCGGTTATATGCCGTCATTCTGTACCGCGTGCTACCGCGAGGGCAGAACGGGCGACCGCTTTATGCAGCTTGCAAAGACCGGTCAGATTGCAAATGTATGCCAGGCGAACGCAATTATGACTCTTAAAGAATACTTAGAGGATTACGCGAGCGACAGCACAAAGAAAATCGGTGAGAAGCTTATCAGCGAGGAATGCACACGCATCCCGAACGAAAAAGTTCGCGCAACCGTTGAAGAACATTTAACAGACTTATCTGAAGGCAAGCGTGATTTCAGATTTTAGGAGGAATTTCCGTGTCACTTAATCAGACACCAAATGCCAATCGACTTCACATAACGATTCTCGGCCGCAGAAATGCAGGCAAATCGACGCTTATAAACGCTCTTGTCGGCTCGGATGTTGCAATAACTTCACCTTTTGCGGGCACAACGGCGGATCCTGTCAGCAAGGCATATGAGCTTCATCCGATAGGTCCGTGTCTTATAACGGACACCGCAGGCTTTGACGATGAGGGCGAGCTCGGAGCGCTTCGCGTTGAGAAGACGAAAAAAGCGCTTGACAAAACGGATATTGCAATTCTCGTCTTCGCAGATGAGGACATATCCGAGGAGCTTAATTGGTATAAATTATTAAAGGAAAAGAAGATTCCCGTAGTTTGCGTGGTTAATAAAATTGATATTCCGTCTGCTATTTCTGAAAAATTAAAGGAGCAGGGACTTGAGGCAGTAAAGGTAAGTGCTGCAAAAAAAGAGGGCATTGATGACCTGAAAGCCGCAATCGTGCGCGCTGTACCGTCGGATTACGATGCAATATCACTTACCGGTCACTTAGTATCAAAAGACGATATCGTTTTACTTGTAATGCCGCAGGATATTCAGGCGCCTAAGGGAAGACTTATCTTACCGCAGGTGCAGACTATACGCGATTTGCTCGACGGTAATTGTGTTGTAGT
>JAZPZP010000122.1:0-4002 GCA_045544695.1 Eubacteriales bacterium
GATTATGAGTGGTATTTAAATCTCCGTCGCTTCGGCGGCACACATCACGCAGGCTTCGGTCTCGGATTTGAGCGTATGATTATGTACTTAACCGGTGTTTCGAACATCCGTGACGTTTTGGCATTCCCGCGTACAGCAGGAAAATTTGGCTTTTAATATTTAATTTTGGAGGATACTTTTATGGCACTTTACACTGAATTAAACCGCGATGAGCTCTCAAAAGTTCTTGACTCACTTAATGCTGAGTATAAAGATTATTGCTCAAAGGGTTTAAAGCTTGATATGTCTCGCGGCAAGCCGGCACCGGATCAGCTTGATTTGTCTGAGGGAATTTTAACTCAGGTTGCAACAACTGCTGATACTAAGTTTGGCGGAACAGATACACGCAACTACGGCGGTCTTGACGGACTTCCTGAGATGAAGGAAATCTTTGCCGAGATGCTTGGCGTTAAGGCATCTGAAGTTATCGTTGGTGGTAACTCAAGTCTTAATATGATGTATGATACCGTTATGCGTGCGATGAATTTCGGTATTTTAGGTTCAACTCCGTGGAACAAGCTTCCGGAAGTTAAATTCTTATGTCCGAGCCCGGGATATGACCGTCATTTCACAGTTTGTGAAGCTTTTGGAATTACTCTTATTCCAATTGAAATGAACTCTGACGGTCCGGATATGGATACAGTAGAAAAAATGGTTTCCGAAGACGAGTCAGTTAAGGGTATTTGGTGCGTTCCGAAGTACTCTAATCCGTGCGGTATAACTTATAGCGATGAGGTTGTTCGTCGCTTTGCTAACTTAAAGCCTAAAGCTTCTGACTTCCGCATTTTCTGGGACAACGCTTATGTAATACACGATTTATACGATACGCACGATGAGCTTCTTAACATTTTAGATGAATGTCGTAAGGCAGGAAATGAAGATATGTGCTATATATTTGCTTCTACATCAAAGGTTACTTATCCGGGTGCAGGCGTTGCTGTTATGGCTTCAAGTGAAGCTAATATAAACGCTACCAAAAAGCTTATGGCTTCGCAGACGATTGGTCCGGACAAAATTAACCAGGTTCGTCACATCAAGTTCTTTAAGAATTTAGACGGTATTTTAGAGCATATGAAGAAACATGCGGCAATTTTAAGACCAAAGTTTGAGATAGTTCTTGAAACATTAGATAAGGAATTATCCGGTCTCGGAATTGCATCATGGCACAAGCCGAACGGTGGATATTTCATTAGCCTTGATGTTTTCCCAGGTTGCGCTAAGCGTGTTCACGCACTTTTAAAAGAAGCAGGCGTTGTTATGACAGGTGCAGGAGCTACTTATCCTTACGGTAAGGATCCTAAGGATTGCAACTTGCGTATTGCTCCGTCGTTTCCGACTGTTTCTGAGCTTGAAACCGCAGCTAAAATGCTTTGTCTTTGCGTAAAGCTTACCGCTTGTGAAAAGCTTCTTGAGAAATAAACAAAGGGGAGTTTAAAAATGTATGATGCTTATGAAACTCCATTAGGCTCGCGTTATGCGAGCAAGGAGATGCTTTATATCTTCTCTCCCGATATGAAGTTTAAAACTTGGCGCAAGCTTTGGATTGCGCTTGCTAAGGCCGAACACGAGCTTGGTCTTCCTGTAACTCAGGAACAGATTGATGAGCTTATTTCGCAGAAGGATAACATTAACTACGATGTTGCTCGCGCTCGCGAAAAAGAAGTTCGCCATGATGTTATGGCTCATGTTTTTGCCTACGGGGAGCAGTGTCCGAAGGCTAAGCCGATTATTCATCTTGGTGCTACCAGTTGCTATGTCGGCGACAACACCGACATCGTAATTATGACCGAGGGATTAAAACTTGTTCGTCACAGACTCGTCAGTGTTATTGCTGCGCTTTCTAAATTTGCCGATAATTATAAAGCTATGCCAACACTTGGTTTTACCCATTTTCAGCCGGCTCAGCTTACAACGGTAGGCAAGCGAGCGACACTCTGGATTAATGAGTTACTTATGGATTTAGAGGAGATTAACTTCCGAATTGACGGAATGAAGCTCTTGGGTTCTAAGGGAACTACCGGTACTCAGGCGAGCTTTATGGAGCTTTTTGACGGTGACGAAGAGAAAATTAAGAAGATGGAAGAGTTTATCGCGCGTGATATGGGATTTGACAGCGTTGTTCCCGTTTCAGGTCAGACTTATTCGCGTAAGATAGATTCTCAGATTCTTGCAACTCTCTCGGGAATTGCTCAGAGTGCTTCTAAATTTGCAACCGATTTACGCTTGCTTTCGCATCTTAAAGAGATTGAAGAACCGTTTGAAGGTAAACAGATTGGCTCATCTGCTATGCCGTATAAGAGAAATCCTATGCGCTCAGAACGCATTTGTGCTCTTTCCAGATATGTTATGGCTGATGCAATGAATCCGATGATGACAGCTTCGGTACAATGGTTTGAAAGAACTCTTGACGACTCTGCTAATAAGCGTATTGCCGTTCCAGAAGCATTCCTTGCAATTGATGCTATTTTACTTATTTACTTAAATATTGCGTCGGGTATGGTTGTTCATCCGAAGGTTATTGAAAACCGCGTTATGAGCGAGCTTCCGTTTATGGCGACAGAGAATATTATGATGAGTGCTGTTAAGAAGGGTGGAGACCGTCAGGAACTTCACGAGAGAATCAGAACTCACTCTATTGCTGCAGGTAATCGTGTTAAGGAAGAAGGCCTTGATAATGACCTTATTTCTCGCATTGCAAATGACCCGATTTTCGGTCTGACAGAAGAGGAAATTCGCGCGAATTTAAATCCGGCCGACTTTATTGGTCGTTCTGAAGGTCAGGTTAGCGAGTTTATTGAAAACTGTGTAAATCCTGCAATTGCTCCATTTATCGAGAATCTCGACGAAAAAGCTGAATTATCTGTTTAAAAACATTTGACTAAACGGAATATATTGTATATAATATAAGAATATTGCGGTATATTTTTCTAAATATGCCGTGAAGTGTATTACTTAAGGAGGCCAGAAGGCAATGAAAAAAAGTATTGCAATTTTTGTTGCTTCGATCCTTGTGTTAGCCTTTATGACAGCTATTGCGCTTACAGGCTTAAACCTTGGTTTCGTTAGCATCCCGAAGGCTCAGGACGGTGTTCGTCTTGGTCTTGACTTAAAGGGTGGTTCGGTTATCACCTTTGAGGCTCAGCTTGAAGAAGGTGCTGATACCTCTAATTTACGCAATGATATGGAAACCGCGCAGACAGTTTTAAGAAAACGTCTTGATGACCAGATGTACAATGAAGCTACCGTTCAGCTCGTTGGTGAGAACCGTATCAGAGTTGAAATCCCGGAGATTACCAATCCGGAAGAAGCTGTTGCTCTTCTTGGTAAGACCGCTGTTCTTGAATTCCGTGATGCAGACGGTAAAGTTGGTATTACCGGTAACGACATCAAAGAAGCTGTAAGCAACTACGGTCAGACCGAGGAAAATGGTCCGATGCATTATCACGTTGTTTTAACTCTAAAGCCGGAAGCTGTTGCTACATTCACTGAAATGACAAAAGCTGCTGCTAACAGAGCAGGTGAGGGCAAGAACTACATTGGCATTTATATGGATGATGTTGAGCAGTCTTCTCCGTTTGTTGGTGCAGAGTATGCTAGTACAGGTATCAATTCTGAGCAGGTTATCATCACTGTCGGTGGTGGCGGTGATCTTGGCGCTGACGCTGCCGAGAGCACTAAGAACCTTGCAAGTATAATTAACTCCGGTCGTCTCCCGTTTGCTCTTAAGGAAATTGAGCTTCGCTCAGTTGGACCTACTCTCGGTGAGCAGGCTTTAGAGTCAAGCTTATTTGCAGCACTTATCGGTTTAATCCTCGTTATGATCTTTATGGTAGTTATTTACCGCATTCCGGGTATTGTTGCTGATATTGCTCTTATTTTCTACACATTACTTGTCGTCATTATTCTCGCTGTTATGAAGATTAACTTATCACTTCCGGGTATCGCAGGTATCATTCTTTCAAT
>JAZPZP010000123.1:0-6620 GCA_045544695.1 Eubacteriales bacterium
AGAACGACATGGCTACGATCCGACTTGATGCAATTTCAATTTCGGAAAACAAGCTTAATGTTGACCTTTTAAAGCTTTCAAACGAAATTGGAAATAAGCGCGAGGCATTTATTTTTGCAAGTCCCGATGTAAAAAATGTTCCGACTGTTAGAAGTATTACCGGTTTTGACGATGTTTATTTAAATGACTGGTTCTTCTCACAGGTAGTCAAGATGGCTGATGCTGGTCTCTTTAACGGTAAGCAGGTTGGCAAATTCTGCCCGAAGGATACAATGACTAAGGCTGAATTTATAACGGTTGTTGCGAGAACAGTTTTTGACGAAGAAACGATAGATGGTATTTTTGAAAGTGGTAACATTTGGTGGACAAAGTATTATAACGCATGCTTAGATGCAAATTTGTTTACCGAAGAGCAGATTCCGCGCATGGGATTGGATGAAACAATAACCCGTGAAGAAATGGCGCTAATTGCTTGCGGATATCTCAAGAATGTTGAATACGGTGATATTCAGGAATACGATATGAATTCTGTTGCTCAGTTTATTCCGGACTATCAGCAGATTGACCCTGAAATGCTTCAAAGTGCAATCCATTGCTACAGCGAAGGTATAATTTGCGGTGCTGATGATAAAGGTTCGTTTATGCCGAAGAAAACACTCACTCGAGCTGAGGCATCCACCGTTCTTTACAGACTTATAAATTCAGATGCAAGACAGCCGGCAAACATTGATATACTGCAGTAAAACAAAAAACACCGTGGGGTTATCCCCACGGTGTTTTAGTTTTTACTTATTTTTGATGTTTAAAAGTCTTACGATTACCGGGCTTAAGATGATGTTTGAGAACAACTCAAATAAGAAGTTAAAGCCTGCAAGACCTAAGAACATATACGAGATTACATTAGCGCCGCCTGCCCACTGTGAAACGGCTTCAAAGAAGAAAACTCTGCATCCTAAAAGGAAAATACCGGTATTGATAACAGGGCAGAGGATTGCGGCAGAGATAACGCCGAGCGTCTGGTTTTTCTTGCTGACTGCACGGTAAGCAATGCTTGAAATAAGGCCTGCTAAAGTGCCTTTCAAAAGAACTGTTACGATAGTGCCGGGGATGCTTACTGCATAGAAGAGCTGGGTTGACGGGCAGAGCAAAACGACCACCGAGAAGATAAATCCGAGCCACGCGCCCACCTTAGGTCCGCAGGTCGCGGCGCCGATAACGATTGGGATTAGTACGAACGAAAGCGTACAGGGCCCGACCTTAATTGGGAAGTTTTCAGCTAAAAGCTGAAGCACAACCACGATAGCGGTCAGCAGTGCGGAAAGCACCAGTGTTTTGGTTGACATTCTTTTGGTTTCCATAAAAAATTCCTCCTTGCTGTCGTCCGCGGAGAGCGGTACAACGCATTTGAAAATTTATATTAACCCCGAAGGGTAAATACACCTATGAATTCTTTTTGTATAAAATATTTAGTCCTTTTAAAACCATATGCTCATCGAGCTTTATTTCGTGTTTACAGTAGTTAACGATAATCGGAGCAAGCCCGCCCGTTGCATAAACGGGGAGAGCACTTCCGATTTCATCGCAGAATCGGTCAATCATACCGTCGATGAGGCTTGCGTTACCGAATATAACGCCGGACTTCATACAATCAACTGTGTTTTTGCCGATAACCGAGGACGGCGCCTCTAAACCTACCTGCGGAAGCTGGGCGGTTTTAGCGGATAGCGCATCAAGTCCCATAATAACACCCGGGATAATTGAAACGCCGCTGAAAGCACCGCTTTTGTCGACATACATAATTTTAGTCGCAGTACCCATATCAACGATGAGTGACGGCGAACCGTAAATATAATGTGCCGCAACGCAGGCGCATATTAAATCCGAGCCAACGGAGGACGGATTATCGCAATGAATATTGATGCCGGTCTTGATTCCGGGGCCTACTAAAATCGGATTAACACCGTAAATGAATTTGATAGCGTTAATCATAACGGTATTGAGCGGCGGAACGACGGAAGAAATTATAGCACCGTTTATTTTCTCTTTACCAATGTTGTAAAGTGAGAGTGTGTGCATAAGCTTACTTGCGTATTCATCCGAGGTTTTGGTCGCATCTGTCGAAATGCGAACGATAAATGAAAGGTTATCGTCTTCAAAGCCGCCGAGAGTTATATTTGTATTGCCAATATCTATTGCAAGAATCATATTATCACAACCTTTTAGATAATTATAGCACTAATTTTTAAAAAAGCAAGGACTTGCGCGCGTTTGTCGAATATGGTAGAATTATTAGCGGTGATTGATAATGAAAACAGTATTTGTTATTAACCCTAAGGCAGGAAAAGAAAAGGATATAGAAAAGCTTATTTTAAACATAAAATCCGAAGATGATAGTGCTGAAATCTATATGACGAAAGCGCCGCGCGATGCGACGGAATTTGTTAATAATTATTGCAGGGAAAACGGCCCTGCGCGCTTTATAGCATACGGTGGTGACGGAACGCTCAGTGAGATTGTAAACGGTGCGGTTGGCTATGACGGGGCAGAGGTAGGAGTAATTCCGTCGGGTACGGGAAATGATTTTTGCCGCAATTTCCCCGAAGGTAATTTTAAAAGTATCGCAGCTCAGCTTAATGGAGAGACGCTTTCCTGCGATGTAATCCGTTACAGAACTTTAATTAACGGTGAAGAGAAAACCGGCTATTGTATCAATATGCTAAATATTGGATTTGACTGCAATGTTGCCGATATGACCGCTAAAATGAAGAAAAAGTCATTTGTGTCGGGTTCATTTGCATATATTATTTCTATTTTTACTATGCTTATTAAGAAAAAAGGTGCTAATTTAAAAATTGAGCTTGATGGGGAAGTTCTGCATAACGGAAGGCTTCTTTTGAATTCCATAGCAAACGGCTCATTCTGCGGTGGCGGAATTATGAGTAATCCATTAGCGTCTGTATGTGACGGAAAGCTTAATGTAAATATAATTTATAATATTACGCGCCTTAACTTTTTAACCAAGCTTCCGTTTTATATGAAAGGAACGCACATTAAGCTTCGCAATATCGAGCGTGTTATCGCAAATAAAGTTGGCGGGAAGCTTAAAGTAACTCCGCTTGACGGCGTTATGCGAATATGCTCTGACGGAGAAATATTTGACGCAGGTATTACTGAATTTGATGTTATTCCGCGCGCTATTAAATTTGTAATTCCGTCTGAAAAAGTAAAAACCGCCGAAGCGGCGGTTTGATACTATTCGACTTCAAATTCGTAGAAGCTATCGATTCCCTCGCAGGCGGTAATTCCTGCATAGAATTTATTAAACTGAGAAAGCTTTGGCCAGGGAATTATGTGGCGGCCTTTTTCACCACTAAGCTTTACGATGATCCAGTTTTTATCAAGATCAATACTTACTGCCATTTTTCTCATACAGTTGGCTTCGACGGGGAATTCCTCGCGGACAATCTGCTCAATTGTGTTGTTTTTGCCGTCGATGTACCAAAGATTAATTCCGTTCTGATATAAAACAACTTCTATGTGAAGCCCATAGCGAAGAGTGCCGTTTTCCATAACATCGGGCTCGTCTGAAATTACGATAATCGGCGCACCGTATGACCTGAATGAACATTTCGTCGAAACGGTAAAGTTTTCGCAAAGCTCGTCCTTGTAGAGCATACTTATGTACTGAGGCTTGTTTTCTTCCTCGTCGTAATAGGTGTTTGAAATTGAACACGCATCCTGTAAAAAGGGAGTGACCTCAGGGTGAAGTGCAGTTGTCACATATCTCCATTCATCGGGATTCCAAAGTCCCGCTGAAAAATTAATTTTCTTTTTCATATCAGTTCTCCTTGAGCTTTTTGTTTTGCTCATTATATCTAAAAAAAGAAGTAAAGTCAATCCTTTGTGAGGTTTTTATGAAACGCATTTTTACTATACTTGTAATTCTTATTGCGCTTTTGTTTGTGCATTCGAATTTTACCGTTGGAACAACTGAATATAAGGTTTTGTCTTCGGAACTGCCCGATGAGTTCGATGGGTATAGAATTGTTCAGCTATCTGATTTGCATAACAGACGCTATCCGTTTCTGCTATCACAAATAGATAAGCAAAAGCCCGATATAGTTGTTATGACGGGTGATATGGTAAGCTCGGATGATGCCGACTTTTCGCCGTTTTTGTCTGTTGCAAAAAGAATTGTAAATAAATATAAAACATACTTTGTTGTCGGCAATCACGAGCAGATGTTAAGCCATGAAAATTACGCGAAACTTATAAGTGAAGTTAAAACACTCGGTATAGAAGTGCTTGATAATTCCTGCGTTACCCTTGAAAAAGGAAACGGAAAAATAAATCTATACGGTTTGTGGTTTAATCTTCGTTATTACCGCGACTTAAATGATGAAAAGGAAGCTACATATTTTGTTGATAAAGAAAAAATGACCGAGCTTCTGGGAAGAGCAAAAGAGGGCTTTAATATTTTACTTGCCCACAGTCCGGTTTATTTTGACGGATACGCTGATTGGGGCGCTGATTTAACGCTCTCCGGTCATATGCACGGGGGAATGATACGCCTGCCCGGATACGGAGGTATATTATCGCCTGAGCGGGAATTCTTCCCTGAGTATGACGCAGGCCTTTTTGAAAAGAATGACAGCAAACTTATTATAAGCCGAGGAATGGGTGAGCATATAGGTTTCAGATTCTTGAATCAGCCCGAAATTGTTGCGGTAATTCTTGAAAAGTAATTGCTTTATGGTAAAATTTATGTTATCATAAATACAATAACACTTGATAATGAAAGGTGATTGAAAAATGCTTGAATTAAATATCAAGGCTCTTGAGAACAAACAAGAGTGGGAAAAAGCAGGCGTTAAGCTTCCGAAGTTTGACCTTGCCAAAGTAACCGAAAAGACTACAAAGAACCCGACCTGGATTCATTTTGGTGCAGGTAACATCTTCCGCGGCTTCGTTGCTGAGCTTCATCAGGAGCTTTTAAATAACGGCGATGTTGATACAGGTATCATTGCTACCGATACCTTCGACTTTGAGATTATCGAGAAGGTTTATCATCCGCACGATAACTTAGGTCTCCTCGTTTTAATGCATCCGGACGGAACTTTAGAAAAGGAAATTATCGCGTCTATCGTTGAGAGCGTTCCGGCTAATTCCGCTTGCGACAAGTGTTGGTCACGCATGAAGGAAATCTTCCGCGCACCGAGCTTACAGATGGCAAGCTTTACCATTACCGAGAAGGGTTACAGCTTAACCAATATTAAGGGCGAGCTTCTTCCAGTAGTTGTTTCCGATATGGCTGAGGGACCGGCTGCTCCGAAGCATGCAATGGCTGCAGTTGCAGCTCTCGCTTATGAGAGATTTAACGCAGGCGAGCTTCCGATTGCGTTTGTCAGTATGGATAACTGCTCACACAACGGTGAAAAGCTCCAGAACTCAGTTTTAGCTGTTGCTGAAGCTTGGGTTAAGAACGGCTTTGTTCCGAAAGCATTCCTCGATTACTTAAATGACACTAAGAAGGTTACCTTCCCGTGGTCAATGATTGATAAAATCACTCCGCGTCCGAGCGATTTCGTTCGCGAGCATTTAGAGCAGAACGGTGTTTCCGGTATGGAGCCGGTTATCACTAACCGCAATACATATATCGCACCGTTTATCAACGCTGAGGTTCCGAGATACTTAATCGTTGAGGATTCTTTCCCGAACGGTCATCCGCCGCTCGATAAGACAAGCGGTATGTTCTTCACCACTCGTGAAACCGTTGAGAACACTGAGCGTATGAAGGTTACAACCTGCCTCAATCCGCTTCACACAGCTTTAGCTGTTTACGGCTGTATGCTCGGCTTTACATCAATTGCTGATGAGATGAAGGACCCGTGCCTCTCAACATTCGTTAAGAAGATGGGTTATGACGAGAGTATGCCGGTTGTTGTTAACCCGGGTATCGTTGATCCGAAGCAGTTTATCGATGAGGTTACAACAATGCGTCTCCCGAATCCGTTTATTCCGGATACTCCGCAGCGCATCGCTTGCGATACATCGCAGAAGCTTGCAATCCGCTTTGGTGAGACAATTAAGAGCTATGTTGCTCATAAGGACTTAGATGTTAACGATTTAACTCTTATTCCGCTTGTTTTAGCTGGTTGGTGCCGTTACGTCCTCGGCGTTGACGATAACTTAGAGAAGTTCGACTTAAGTCCGGACCCGATGCTCGAGACAATGCAGGCAGCTCTTGCAGGTATTGATCCGGCAACCGGTGCTTATCAGGGTCAGCTTAAGGAAGTTTTAAAGAACAAGGTTCTCTTCGGTGTTGACCTCTACGAAGTAGGCCTCGGCGATAAGGTTGAAGGAATGTTCAAAGAGCTTATCGCAGGTAAGGGCGCTGTTCGTAAGACAATTGAAAAATATACTAAGTAATTTAAAAAGCCTTTCGGAAAATTCCGAAAGGCTTTTTTCTATTGTTTTTTCATTGTGAGCGAAATTCTCTTTTTCTCGGGGATTACTTCAAGTACCCATACGGTAACGATGTCGCCAACCTTTAAAACCTCAGACGGATGACGGATGAATCTGTCGCAAATCTGGGAGATGTGAACCAGACCGTCCTGATG
>JAZPZP010000124.1:0-27042 GCA_045544695.1 Eubacteriales bacterium
CGTCATCATAGGTCGGAAGCGGGATTCTGAACGACTGGCCTTCTGCAATATTATAAGTGAAGTCCCAATTTACTGAAACATCGGTATACTTGCGGATGGTGGTTACCATACCGATATCAAGTATAACCTTAGACGGATCGCTTTCAGAAATCTTAGCACCCTCAATGCGATATGCACCGTTATACTGGCCTGTTCCTGCTCCTCCGTTGTCTACATAGATGTAATGGCCCTTAAGATTATCAATATCATAGCTTCCGTCAAACTCAACTGTGATAGAGTTCTCCATTGCCATTTCCTTTGTAAAGTCAACAACCGTACCTGTGTAAGCATCAATACCATTCATCCCGGCAATCTGCTTACCATCGTTCATATAAGTGTAAATCGGCTCGCCGTTCTGAGCATTTACATCGTAGCTTACAACGCCGACAAAGCCTTGGAAATCGAACTTATTATCGACTGTATATGCCACATTATTATTAGTAGTGTATACAACATAGTCGACTCTTCCGCCCTCAAGAGTTACCTTGACTGCGCGAGATGCATCCATCTTACCCTCAAAGCCCGATTTAACTGTTATCGGAGCTTCTTCAACTGATAAAATATACGGAGCATCCTTATACGGTTGGATAACCGTTGTAAAGAGCGAATCTAAATTCTTGCCCTGACGACGCGCCATAATCTGCTTATAAAGCTCAGGTGCACCCTTTGCAAGTGACGGACGAGCATCACCATATGCAAACTCTGTAATTTCATTATCAGTATTGAGCATGGTAAGCTTCATATGCAAGTTCGGGTTACCCGGAAGTACATTAAAGAAGTCTTTTATCTTAAAGTCAGCACTGATTGTCGATGCCGTCGGATTAGCAGCTCTGTAAATATTCTTAAGCCATACAAATCCCGAATGATACTGGAGCGGGCAGTTAGATGCACCGGTATATAACGGATCATAGCCGTATGGTGCGTCCGGACCTGCATAAGAACCAACAAACTCGCCGTTTTCATTGGTTTGTGCTACCATCGGAATATCAACTTCGATTTCTTCACTCTGAGCATGGAAGTTGTAGATATGGTCATCTCCACCCTTTACACGGTAGAAATCTACTGCATAGCTGATGTCATCATTCGCGTCTACGGAAACCACCGTTCTGCGGTAGATATCAGTAGAGTTGAATACTTCAGGTGCGTCAACATCCATAACCTTTACCTTGCCAGAGTCGTCAAAGTGCATTGGCGTTGAAATGGCACTCCAGTTACCGACCTTGCTTCTGTACATATCACCTGTCTTTTCTACGACAAGAACAGTGTTATGTGACATATGGGCATCCGTCCAGCAATCACGGTTCAAAAGACCCGAGGTCTTGGTATCCGGGTTACCCATATCAGGCGACATATCGATACCATACGCAATAACGCCAAGGTTTAACTTATCATAATGTCCATGACCGGAAGTGCTTCCGTAGAACATCCATAAGCTGCGCTGGGTATCAATAGAGTTATTCGCATTCTTAAGCATACCGTCGCGAGTCATCATAAGACCGTAGCCCGCGAGGTTCTCACTGCCGAGGTCTAAAATTTCACCACTTTCTGCAATAACCGCTGCAATTTCTCTCTGAATCTTTTCAGGATCCTTTTTAAACATACCGGAGTTGATGGACTTCAAGTTTCCGCCATAAACCTTGTAAATCTGCTTTGCAATAAGATCACTCTTAAGGCCTGCATCCCAAGCATCCTTAAGTCTTCTGTTTGCAATGTTGAGCGGCACAGCAAACTGACCGTTATCACCGATAAGCGGAGTGTATTTCTCAGCAAGAAGCATTCTTGTTGAGACGTTAATCATCTGAACATACTTCGGATATTCATAAAGGTTTGCTGCCGGATATTTCTCCTTATAGGTTTCAAGAGCCGACGCAACGTCGATAATAGCGTTAATCCAGTCTACATTGTATGCAGGAGATGACTCGTTACCCCAACCGTCGCGGTCAACGTCATTTACAAGTTTACCGTAGATGTTACCGGTCTCACCTATACTACCGCCTGCACCTGTACCACCCGTTGCACTTGGTGCAAAGAGCCAGTCAATCCACTCGCTTGACTCCGGCATTGTGTCAAGAACAACCGCAGCTGTTGCCATCGTTCTCTGCTGCAAACCAAAGTTACCCCAGATTTTGGTGTTGTAAACACCCTTGCGGATTGCGCGGACGATACCGTTATCGCAGTTAAAGCGAATTAAATCAGCAGAAGTTTTCGGGTTCTCAAAATTATACTGGCGAGCTTTTTCAGAAAGGAATGAGATAACCTTCGGGTTATCCATTTCAGGCCAGAATATATCATAAGAATATAACATTCTGTTTGCAACTGCACAGTCACCGATACGACCTAAAACGGTTCCCTGGTGTGCGCCACCTGATGAGGTTACAAATTCTGCACTGATTCCGTCATCATCTGAAATATCAAAATCGGGATAAATATCAGCAACACGGTCTATGAGAATTGCACCTGCAACACCGTATTTTTCCTCACCTGTGTAAAGATATGCTTCACCAAGAGAGAAGAGCGCACGGCAAACAAGTCCACCACTCGTATGTGCACCGGCAGTCTGCCATACTGCCTGGAAGTTGTAGTAAGCAATGTATCCATGGATCTCTTTTGCACCATTTGAGAATACTTTTCCGGATCTGTAGCCATAACCATCGTCAACACCCCAGTTGTGTACGCCTTCGTTATGAACTATTCCTTCTTTATCTGTGTACTCATCCATTTCCGGATAGAGAACATTCTTTAAGTAACCGTCGCCACCATTTGCAACGATTTCATCGTTCTTCTGCTTTGAAAGTTCAGGGTCCCAATTACCGTGCTCGTCAATACCCAGTGCATAGTACTTACCAAAGTCGTTTGATGGGAAGAAACGGCGGCATTCCGGACACATAACCTTCCATTCAACCTTAGCAGCATCAGCTACCCAACCGTAGCCGCCGTATTTTGTTGCAATATCGGTTTTACAATAACGACAAATACGGTATTCCGGATCTCCGGTTGCGTAAACACCACGCGGAAGTTTCTGTGTCGTTGGAAGATTCCAGAGATATTCTTCTCTGCCGAGGTACTGATCCGCTGCTTTGATTGCAGCTTTTTGTGTATCTGCTGCCCAATCGTATGCATTTGCATTTTCTAAAGCATTTGCTCTCATCTCTTCTGTATAGAAGCTGACTTCCGGTTTAACCGTACCGATAACGACAGGGAACTCAATTTCTCGAGTTACACCGTTGAGAGTTGCAGTTACTTTAATCTTTGCAACGCCCGACTTTACACCTGTTACTAAACCTGTATCTGATACAGTAGCAAACTCAGGTGTTAAGCTCTCATACTGATATGTTGCCATACCTGCTTCGGTCTCATAACCCGGAGTTTTCGGAACAATCTGTCCTGTCTTACCGACGCCGACAGCAGTGTTAATCGTCTTGCCATCAATTGTAAGTGTAAGGTGCGAAAGCGGACCCTCTCCTGTAAGAGCTAAAGTCTTAAAGTAGAAGCCGTACTGACCAACACCACCGTTTGTTAACATCCATTCGTCTGTTTGTGGCTCTAACGCTTTGAATACAATAAGCTTTTCCTGGCCAACTTCATACGGCTGAACCTCAATCTGACCAAAGATCTCTTCCTTAATTCCATCGGGCTTATACCTATCCATAACAAGTGAGATTGTACCAATGAGATTATCATCGGTAAGCTCAGCTGCTATGTCTGTCGAAGTCATCGGTACTTCATAAGCTGCGAGCTTAGTTGTACCGTAGGCAGTTCTGTAGCCCATAGAGAAGTTGTATACACCAGGAACATCCGGCATTTTTAATACAAAGCCTAAAATATCGTCAGGACTGTCAGCTTTATTTCTTACATATCCATAGAATATCTGTGAAGATGCCGGTGTTATTCCGGTTTTCCAGTCCGGATTGCGAGTCGGATGGTAATCTGTCACCTGTGAAAGATTAATCTTACCGCCCGGGAAGTCGTCATCAGCTTTATATGACTGATGCATATTGTAAACTTTTTTAATGCTTTCGCCCGCAGGAGTAAGGTTTTCATCGGCAACGACAGACACCGTTTCAGAATCTGACTTGCCGGGTTCACCGTCAAGTGAAACGGTTACCGTGATTATTGAATCACCCAATGCCTTACCGAGCATAGAGCCTGTATTTGCATCAATTTCAATAATATTTGTATCACTTGATGAGTATGTGATTGTTGCGCTTGTAAGGTCAGCATCGCTTCCGTCGCTCATCTTACCGGTTACCGTTGCAACCTTGCTACCATTTACCGCAAGCAGCTTTACAACATCAAGAGTTACCTCTGAGAGCGTCGGAATAACCGGAATCGGTTTTACGCCGCTAAATAAAAGCTTAGTTGCAGAAACCGTTGCATAGCCTTCGTTTATATCTGAACCAACTCCGTCCGCCTGAAGCACTAAAATGTATTCATAGTTTTCGCGGAGCGCTACCTCACCGAAGGTTATAATCTTTTCTTCACTTGTATTTTCAAGGGAAGCTTTGCCGATAAGAGTTTCATCAATAAGCTCGTCATCAATCTGCGCCACAGTCAGATTCGCTGCCGGAAGGAGATATGCCTTTACTCCCTTGGCGCCGTTGTGGTCACTGTACGCAAGGCTGAGCTGATAAAGACCTGCTTTATTGCTCATAAACTTGATAGCTGACCAGCCTGCATCGTCAACCGCGCGGAATTTAACATTTCCGTCGCTTGATTCTGCATAGCCTGTCGGAATCTTCATATAGTTGCCGAAATATCTCCAACGGGCATTCTTTTCGGAATTATACTCGGTGAGTAAATCAACTCTCTCACCATTCTCTGCAAGACCTGCCATAAGATTAATTTCGTCATCTGTTACAGCGCCGCCGTATGATACACAAGCAACGGTTGCGCTTGTAGTCTTTGTAATACCGTTGAGTGTAACGGTGGCGGTAAGGGTTGCAGTTCCGTCCTTTAAGCCGGTAACCGTTCCGTCTTTATCAATCTTGATTGTCGTCGGGTCTGAGCTTACGACGCTAATGTTTTTCTCATCGAGATCTGCTGCAGTTCCATCCTCAAGTAAACCTGAAATGACAGCCTTTGTCGGCGCTTCCTTTGAAATTGTTTCATTTAAGACCTTGAGGTTTACAGATGCAAGCGGAGACGGCTCAACTGCATCGAAAATAAGATATCTGAAATGAATACCCCATGCGAGCTGCTCGCCATCGGTTAACGATTTATTATCAGTACACTGCTCGGTTGCGCGTAATACAAAAACGCGGTCCTGACCTGCCATCTCAGGAGTTACCTCAAATATTGCTACATTCTTTGTTACCTGAACATCTGCAAGATTCGGGTCCTGCTTGAGGGTTATTTCATTTAAGAGATAGTCGTCTTTAATTGCGCCCTCTCTGAAGTCATTGTAATAATCGGTTCTTCCCGTCGGATAGAGGTAAAGAGCCGCCTTCGGAGCGCAGTAATATCCGTTATGAACAAACTTTATCTGATACTTACCCGGAGTTTCCGGAAGCTTGATTCTTGCAGTAAGACACTGTCTGTACTGTGTTGATGAACCGTAGCGCATCCAGTCTCTTTTTGTAGTTGTTCTGGTGTCACTCGTCCAACCGCCCGGATAATATGACCAGTTCGGGTTTGTGTCTGCATTATATTCCTGCGGAAGCTCTGCCCACTTTTTCCAGCTCGGGAAGGCAGTTCCGAGATTGCTTGCATTTACAACACCATAACGGAAGTCGTATACCTCGGTATACTCTTCGCCCATAAAGGTAAGCGGTGGATGGCACTGAATCTTGCACTCGCCAACCTGTGTAACGCCGTCAATTGTAATTGATGCTTCAATAATCGCCTCGCCTTTTGCGAGTGCTGTAACTTCACCTGTTGTTTCATTAACTGATGCAACAAGCGGAGTCTTGCTGGTAAATTTAACGGTAGCTCCGTCCATGCTGATGTTTGTGCCGTCGGCAAGCTGTGCAAGTGCGTCAAGAGTTATCTTATCACCGATAAAAATATGCTGCTTTCCGCTTACAACAGCCGTTTTCGCAAATTCCGGCTCACCTGTTCCGTCAAATGTAATGTAACGGAAGTAAATGCCGTGTGTTCCCTGACCGCCGTCTGCAACTGATTTTGCATCCGGGTTTGCGGTCGGAGTATAGATGGTGAGCATCTTTTCGGTACCTGCAGTTTCTGCATCTACCGTAACCGTTCCTATGTATGAATAAACAAGGTCATCCGGCTTTTCAGCGTTCTGGTAGAAGTCAACATGACCAATCTGATTTGCGTAGTTTACTTTTCCATCGTGGAAATTTTCATATGCTTTTGTTGTGTCTGCCGGATAGAGGAAGAAATCTGCCTCCGGTGTACAGTAATAGCTTCTGTGACCGATCTTTACCGCGTATTTACCCGGTGTATCCGGAAGCTTTAACATTAATGTGATACACTTTCTGTGCGATGAACCGTTTGTATAACGGAACCATTCGCCCATCATTTTTGCCTCATTTGAGGTAAACCAACCCTGCGGAGTGTAATACCAGTTCGGGTTTGTCTCCGCATTATATTCCGGCAGTGTGTCAACGATTTTCTTTCCGTTTGCAAATGCCGTATTTTCTTCATAGCCGTAGCGCAAGTCGTAAGTAACACTTGACGCAGCACCTTCCCATGCAGGCGGACCGCTCGGCATTTCGCGACATCTGATTTCAACCGTATCGGTTTTTGTAATTGCTCCGACTGTAACAGAAACCTTAACGGTTGCGTAGCCAACACCCTTCCATGTGACCACACCGGTAGTTGCATCAACATTTACAACATCGGTGTCTTCTGTGCTGTACACAACGGTCGCTCCCTTGAGGTCCTGCTCTGTGCCGTCGCTTCTGAGCGCCTTAATGGAAAGCTGAGCTGTCTTTCCCTCCAGAATTACGTTTTTACTGGAAGTAAGCTCAACTGAAGTAAATTCCGGTGGAATTTGACCGTCGAGCTTTATGTCGTACGCGATAATTCCGTAATTATCCGTCCATCTACCTGAATAAAGTGAAATTCCTTTAATCTGCATAACGAGAATTGCCTCGTCGCCTGCAAGCTCCTCACTAACCTCGAAAACACCGAACTCTCTTGTGTATGTAGCTGAAGTGCTTTCGCTTTCAGGGCGCACAAAAGTACCGACCGGTGTCGCTGTAGTAAGCGCGGTCGCAATACTTGCTGTATCTTTAGGTAAAATGTAAAGGCTTATGTTCTTACCACCGTACAAGCCGAGATAACTCATCTTAAGTGTATACTTACCAGCGGTAGCCGGAAGCTTTACATCAAGAGCTAAAAAACCCTCTTCATTTTTATTATAATAGTTCATTCGTGTTTCGGAAATATCGGTATCGTAACCGGCGCCAGTAGTTTTACCCTCAACACTCTGAGCATTATATTTCCAATTAGTATTGCCTGTGCCGTATTCGGTGGCACCTGTTTTCAAAGCACCTTTTTTCGCCAACTTAAAGTTATAAGTTACCGTTGCGGCATCGCCAGCCCAATCAAGGCCCTGACCGAGTGCTATCATTCCACTCGGAATAAAGCCTATAAGCATTGCAATTGTCATCGCAAGGGCTGCAAATCGTTTCATTACTCCTTTCATTCCTTTTTCCTCCCATATGCGCAAATTCAAAGACTGAGACTCACCCATTATCTTTGTATTAAAATAATATCATTTTTTGTAATTAAAATCAATGTAAATGCTTTTAAAAAAATATCATTATCACACATTTTTATTGCACAATTATAATATTTGACATAAAAAAGCTCCAAATCTCTGCTTTTCTGCCATTTTTTACATTTTGAAAACGCAAAAAAAGACCTCGCGGAAACCGCAAGGTCTTTTTAAGTTTTAACTTAGAATGTGTAGCCCTGTACGCTGTAGTAAGACATATTTGTCTGACGGATGTCAAGTCTTCCGAAGCATGCACAAACCGGAATTTCACTCTTAATCCATGCAGTGTACTGCTGAGCCTCACCAAGCTTAAAGCCGTCTTTGGTAACAATCTTATCCATACGAATGCACATTGTTCTCTTTGCATCAAGCTCGTACTCAATACCTTCGATCGGATCTCTGTCCTCGAAGATTAAGTTAAGAGTAAACTTAGCTTTCTCATCGTTTAAGTTAGTAACCATAATAGCCTCATGGCCGTCAAAATTCGGGTTGTCACCTGCCGGCGGTAAATATCCGTCACAGAAGACCCAGTTCTTCTCACCTATCATTGTATTATACCTCTCTTATTTAAAAATTTTCGGAACTGCCTTATCGTTATATGTAGTCATACGCTTAGCGCCATTCGGAGTGATGAGGTAGCAGTCCTCAATGCGGAATGAACCCCACTCCATGCCCTTGAAGTAAGCGTCGATACAAATAGCCATACCCTCTTCAATAACGCGCTTGTTAGCAACAGAGAAGATCGGAGCTTCGCACTCGAGCATACCTGTGCTATGCAAGCTACCGTACGGGCAGTAGTCGATGTATCCATACTTTGTGAGGTACTCGGTGTATGCGTTTAATACTACATCACACGGAGTGCCCGGCTGCATCTTAGCTGAAGCATAGTTAAGAGCGTCATAAGCACACATAACAGCATCTTTAATCTTCTGCGGAATCTCGCCAAGTACGAGCGGAGAGCAGATGATACCGTTGTAACCCTCGTAGCTGACACCAGCAGCAAGGTTTAAGATTTCACTTTCCTTAATCTGACGGAGAGTGTTGCGGCACATACTGATGTATGAGTTCTCAGTACCGGTAGCTACCATCGGAGCAAATGACTGAACATAGCTCTCAGCGCCAAGCTTCATCATTTCGTACTCAAACATACCCTCGATGTAACGCTCGGTCATACCAACTTCGATCTTCGGAACAACGTTCTCGAACATCTGAGAAACCATTTCCCAGTTGGTCTTTAAGATTTCGATTTCAGCAGGGCTCTTTCTGATTCTCTGCTCGTAGTGAACATCGTCATAGTCAACGATTTCAGCGTCAGAAAATACCTTCTGGAGCTTCTTCATAATGATTGACGGGAAGATTAAGCGGCCGATAAAGCCAACCTTCTTGATACCCGGATGAGTAGCCTTAACCTGGTTAAATAACTCCTCAAAGTCGAGCTGACCCTCTGTGTCATACTCAAAGCCTGAAACCTCACCGATTTCCGGTAAGATTGCGATGCGGCTTTCCGGAAGCTCGTTCTTAACGAGACAGTAGTCGTATGAAGCCTGACCGCTGCAAACGATAACTTCGCCGTCAGCCGGGATAACGATAGCAGAGCTCTCGTTAACCGGAGCAAAACCGCAGTAATAACGCACAATACCGATTTCGAGAAGGTTTGAGAAACCAACTACAACATCAACGCCGTCTTCAGCCATTTTTTTGCGGAGAGCGTTAACTCTTGCAAGGTATTCCTTGCCTTCAATTTTTGGATAGTTCATAATATCGCTCCTTATCTGTAATTTTTTACATTTGAAACGGTAAAAATTACTTTAATAAATGTAATTTTAGTATATCGTGAAACAAAACTTTTGTCAATACAAAAGAAAAAAATATGGCGGGAAATCCCGCCATATTTTACAGTGCATTAAATGCCTTTATCCACTCGTTTTTAATAAACTGATGACCCATCGTGCTCGGGTGTACACCGTCGCGCAACCAATAGCGCGGATTCGGATTCTTTTTAAGAAGCTCATTAAACCCATTCTGCAACGGAATAAACGGAAGATTATATTTTTCTGCAACCTTTCTCGCCATTTCTGCACGAAGAGGAACTTCTCGCTCGAAATATCCCCAGTCCACATCGGAATCGACCTTTAAGAAAAACGGCTCAAAGATCATAATTTTAATATCGGGAAGCGCTTCCTTTACCTCCTCGATAAGCATCGAGTAAACCTTAAAGAACTTATCTGCATCCACGCCGTTCGGACTTTCCGAAAGCTCGTGCCACACATCGTTTACGCCAATTAAAATACTCATAACATCGGGCGCTAAATTTATAATATCGGGTTTAATTCGCGCGTATAAATCAACAACTCTGTTACCGCTTATGCCACGATTTATAAACTCATATTTTGTCGATTCTTCAAAACCAAGCTCAGCTTTTACGAGAAGCGGATAACCGTATCCAAAATCCACATCATTTTCGCGACTTCTGCCCGCATCGGTAATTGAATCGCCCTGAAATAAAATTTTCATAGAAAACACCTCGAGTAGATTATTTCTGTTTCTTTTTTTAAAACAAGGTCGCATTTTTTAAAAATGCGACCTTGAATAAAGCTTACTTATAAAGCGGGCCGTATGCCGCGCAAGCTCTGTAATCTGCGCCCTCTTTATCCATACCGAATGCGTTCCAGCTTGACGGTCTGAAGATTTTCTCCTCAGGTACGTTATGCATGGAAACCGGAATTCTGAGCATTGAGCAGAGAGTAATAAGATCAGCACCGATGTGTCCGTAAGAAATCGCACCGTGGTTAGCACCCCAGTTATTCATAACATCGTATGCGGTCTTGAACGCACCCTCGCCTGTGCAACGCGGAGCAAACCATGTGCACGGCCAAGTGTAGTCGGTTCTCTTCCAGAGAGTATCGGATACCTTTTCAGGTAAGTGAATCGTCCAGCCTTCGGCAATCTGAAGTACCGGACCTAAGCCCTTAACGAGGTTGAGTCTTATCATTGTAACAGGCATCTCAGCCTTGGTCTCAAAGCGTGAAGAATATCCGCCGCCACGGAAATAGCCGATATCAGCATAGTTCCAGGTGGTGTTTGCCATAATTGCATCCTGATCTGCTTCTGTAACCTCGTACCACGGCTTCATCTCACCGCCTGCAGCACCGTTTGCATCAAGACAGCACGCACCTGAGTTGATTAAATGAATAAATCCGTCAGCCTCTTTTGCCTTGCCCTCGATGTCATAGCCGGTTGACTTCTTGACCGCATCGCCACTCCAATATGTACGGACATCTGCAAACATCTGTGCACGGTTTGTAAGTAACTTCATAAAGAGCATACCGATGCCGTTTAACACGTCGTTCTCGGTAGCTAAAATGTACGGCTCACGAGCGCCGTTCCAGTCAAATGAAGTATTGAGCATTGCCTCCGGGAAGTCACAGTTCGGATAAAAGTCTGTCCACTGGCGCTGACCCTGGAAGCCTGCGGCAAGTGCATTGTGACCAACCATCTCTTCTTCGCAACCCTTAGGTAAGTTCTGGTTTCCGTTCATAAGGTCTTTGATGATAACCATCATCTTAACGACAAATTCCCAGTCCTCATCCTTACGTGCGCGATCCTTCTGGAGATTTTCCGGGTTCTTGTCAAAGCCCTCGATGCACTTTTCTTTTGTCCACTTAAGTGCCTTCTTATACTCCTCTTCGTCGTAAATACCCTCGGTCATTCGGCGTATGATTTCAACCTCGTCAACCGACTCAACGCGCATACCAAGATATTCCTCGATAAATGCAGGATCAATGATTGAGCCGCCGATACCCATACAGATTGAACCAATCTGGAGGTATGACTTACCTCTCATTGTTGCAGCGGCAACTGCAGCACGACCGAAGCGCAAAAGCTTTTCACTAACATCTGCAGGAATGCTTGTATCATCTGCATTCTGAACGTCGTGACCGTAAATTCCAAATGCCGGAAGACCCTTCTGGGAATGAGTAGCGAGAACGGATGCAAGATATACAGCACCCGGACGCTCGGTACCGTTAAATCCCCAGACCGCCTTGATTGTGTTTTTATCCATATCCATAGTCTCAGCACCGTAGCACCAGCACGGAGTAACGGTAAGAGTAATGTCAACGCCCTCTTTGCGGAACTTATCCGCACAAGCTGCCGCCTCGCCTACTCGACCAATGGTTGTATCAGCGATAACAACCTTAACCGGCTCGCCGTTTGAGTACTTGAGATTCTCTTCAAAGAGCTTTGCAGCACTCTTTGCCATATTCATTGTCTGCTCCTCAAGTGATTCACGAACACCGAGCACACCGCGTCTACCGTCGATAGTCGGGCGGATGCCGATAACAGGATAATCACCGATAAGTCTTGATTTAGCCATAATTTCCCCTCCAAATTAACATTTATATATTGAATTATAGTATGAATTATGTTATAATACTTGCACAATTTACACTCATTGTTATAACAATATTCACTTTTAAGGTGTGTTAAAGTATGAAATATGCAGATTTAATCGAAAAAAAGAGGCACGGCTCAATAAATTTCCCGATTCAGTATTATTATGCGGATGAAAATATTCCCTATTATGTTATGACCGCGCATTGGCATAATGAATTTGAAGTTATGCGAGTTTTAAGCGGGTCTTTAAAAGTTTTTCTGAATAATAATCCATACACATTAACCGAGGGTGATATTCTGATTGTTCCGGGGAAAACTCTGCACAGAGCGGAGCCCAAGGCTTGCGTTTATGAGTGTATCGTTTTTGATTTAAATATGCTGAGCAGAGGCAAAAACGACGTGGCAGCTAAATATATTTCTTCCCTTACCGAAGGTACTTCGATTATCGAAAATCTGCTCTGTCGTGAGAAAGACGATTTGCATTTTGCCATAAATTCGCTCTTTGAGCTTATGAAAAGCGAGAGCAAATATTTTGAGCTTGAAATTTACAGCGCCCTTTTCCGCATTATTTCGCAGCTTTATCTGCACGATAAAGTTATTCCAAATATAAGTTCCTCGCGAAATCACCGCTATCAGACGATCAGTAATCTTATAGACTGGATTGAGAAAAACTTCTTAAAGCCGATTACTTTAGAGGAGCTTGCCACGGTATCTGGTTTAAGTCCCAAATATCTATGCCGCACGTTTAAAGAGTACACCTCAAAGCCGATAATAAAATACATAAATGACCTGCGAGTTGAAAACGCTTGCTTTGAGATGTCGGTCAATAAAAAGAACGTCACTCAGGCGGCATTTGACAGTGGCTTTAACAACTTAAGCTATTTTTGCAAAACCTTTAAAACTTTAAAGGGCGTCACGCCTACGGAATACGTGAAAAGAGTTAATCAATAAGTTGACACTCTATATTTTATGTTATAAAATAATATGCATAACAATGTTATTTGAGGTTTGATAAATGATTAAATATGCCGGCAAAGAAGACTATCCTGCTTTTGAGGCATTTGTAAAAAATCATCCGAAGGGTCATTTTTTACAGTCTCTATACTGGGCGGATTTTAAAAATGCATATTCTCCGATTGCGATTATATCACTCGATGAAGAGCAAAATATTCGCGGTACTATGCTTATAACGATTCATAAAGAGCCGATACTTAATACCTGCGTTCTCTACTCCGCTCGCGGTCCGATTTCAAACGATGCCGAAACTACTCGTGAGTTAATATCCGAAGCGCAGAAAATTGCAGCTGAAAAAGGTGCATATATGTTAACGCTCGACCCTGATATTACAGAAGATGACGAGCTTTTAAGCGCACTTTACGCCTGTGGCCTTAAGTCGGGTGGCGTTAAGGATGAAATGGGGCTTTTGCAGCCACTTTCAGTTTTCCGCATTGATATAGAAAATAAAACGGACGATGAGCTTATGGCTTCCTTCCATTCGAAAACGCGCTACAGTATCCGCGCAGCGCTTAAATCGGGGGCAACTTTCAGATTGGGTAGCTTTTCCGATTTACCTGCCTTTCAGGCGCTTTTGGTTCAGACCGCAAAGCGCGACGGGTTTACCGCTCGTCCGCTTGAATATTTTGAAAATATGTTTAAGTGCTTGCCCGAAGAATATGTAAAGCTCATTCTCATCGAGTATGAGGGGCAGATTATTGCAGGCTCGGTGCTTATAATTTACGGCGACAAGGCGTGGCACTTATACGGCGCAAGTGACGAAAACTTCCGCGATAAGATGCCGAATTTCCTTATGCAGTGGGAAATGATTCGCCTTTGCATAAAGTGCGGTTGTAAAATGTACGATATGCGCGGTGTCGCAGGAGAAAAGGATAAAACAAAACCGCTCGAAGGCCTTTTCAGATTCAAAAAGCGCTTTGGTGGCGAGCTTATTACATTTGTCGGTCGGTTGGATACCGTTTATAATCCGACAAAGCGTACCGTGCTAAACGGTGCACGCGCAGTTAAAAAAATCATGCGCAAAATAACCGGGAGGTAGCTTTTAATGATTAAATATGTAACACCCGAGATGTACCCGCAGTATGAAGAGTTTATTTCAAAGCATCCGAAGGGTCATTTCGTTAAGTCAATCAAATGGGCGGAGTTTAAAAAGCCGTGGCAGTTCAAGGCATTTTTATCCGTCGATGAAAATGACAATATCCGCGGTAGCATGCTTATCTTTTTAAGCCGCGTTCCGCATACTAAATATACTCATATGTATTGTCCGCGCGGACCTGTTGTAGATGACGGCGACCGCGAAACGCTTGCAGAACTCTGCGAGGAAGCTAAAAAGCTCGCTAAAGAGCACAATTCCTACGAGCTTTCAATCGACCCGGATATTACCGAAGAAGATACAGCATATTTAGAGGATTTAAAGGCAGCCGGCTTTGTTATTAACAATACAAAGAACCGCCCGGAGTACTTGCAAGCGCGTTATGTGTTCCGCCTTTATCTCGACGGCAAGGATAAGGAGCAGATTTTTGCAGAATTCCATTCCAAAACCCGTTACAATGTGCGTCTCAGTGAGCGCAAGGGTGTCACCTGCCGAATCGGAACAAAAGAAGATTTACCGGCATTCCGCGAAATTATGATTGAAACTGCGGTGCGCGACGGATTTATGGCGCGTAGTCTTAAATATTTCGAAGAAATGTACGACGCACTCTCGCCTGAAAACTTGCGTCTCTACTTAATTGAGTATGAGGGTAAAGCAATCGCAGGCGCAATCGCAATTTACTACGGTGACAAGCTCTGGTATTTATACGGTGCAAGCAGTAATCGCGAGCGCAACCGTATGCCAAACTATATGATGCAGTGGGCAATGATTCAGTGGGCAATCGAAAAAGGCTGCAGCATCTATGACTTCAGAGGCGTAACCGGCGATATGGAAAAGACCTTCCTTGAAGGGCTTATCCGCTTTAAACAAGGATTTGGTGGTGTACAGGTTGACTTTGTCGGCAAGATGGATATGTTCTTTATGCCGAAAGCCGCGAAGATAATCGAGGATTTACAGTCCGCATATCGCGCGTTTGTCCGAAAAATCGGCGTTATGAAAAGTAGACTCAAGAAATAACAAAAACTCAGGTGGTTTTCCACCTGAGTTTTTTATTTGCCAACGCAAAAGCGCTCAAATATTCTACCCAGTATCTGCTCGCTTGCGGTCTGCCCCGTAATTTCGCCGAGCTTATCAACCGCACCCTCTAAATCCGATATCGCGATATCGGGAGTAAAGCCGCTCTCAAGCGTATTTATCGCTGAGGAGATTTTCTCCTTTGCGTCAAAAATCGCTTGCGCGTGGCGGGCATTTGTTATTATTTCGCCACTCGCGTATACCTCTCGGTTTTCGAAAATTTCACAAATCATCGAGCACAGCTCATCAATTCCTGAATTTTCACGCGCAGAAAGCACGCAAACGCGCTCTCCAAACGAGTCCTTAATTCTTTGTATATTGATTTTTAAATCAAGGTCATTTTTATTTACAAGTGCTATCGCGCATTTACCCTCACTTAATGCAATTACCTTTTCATCCTCTGCCTTAAGCTCATTTGAACCGTCAAAAACCGCAAGAACGAGCTCTGCATTCTCAAGACTTTTCTCCGTGCGCTCGATGCCGATTTTTTCAATTTCATCGCTTGACGCACGAAGTCCTGCGGTGTCGATAAGACGCAGATGAATATTCCCGACGCGCACCTTTTCTTCAACCGTATCGCGCGTTGTACCCGGAATGTCCGACACAATGCTTCGATCATAGCCGAGCAGCGCATTCAGAACCGAGGATTTACCGACATTCGGTCTGCCTACGAGCGCACATCTTACGCCGTCCTTTAAAATTCTGCCCTGGTCGAAGCTGTCATAAAGCTTTGAAAGAATATCATTAGCACTATTTAATATCTTAACTGTTTCACTCTGCGAATTTTCTGTAATCTCTTCATCGGGATAATCGACATAGGCATAAAAACTTGCAATAACATCAAGAATTTTATCGCGCACCGCGGTGATTTTCTTTCCCATATGTCCCTCAAGCTGAGCCTCGGCGTTGCGCGCGGCTTCGACCGTTTCAGCGTCAATCAAATCAATTACCGCCTCCGCCTGGGAGAGCTCAAGCTTACCGTTTAAGAACGCTCTGCGCGTAAATTCACCCGCTTTGGCGTGACGAGCACCGTTTGCACACAACGCCTCTAAAATTTCTCGCTGCGAGACTAAAGATCCATGGCAGAAAAGCTCAACCGTATCCTCGCCCGTATAGCTGTTCGGTGCTTTCATATAGACGGCTAAACCGCTGTCAATCGCCTTCCCGTCTCGCGCTAAAAACTCGCCGTAGCACATTTTTCTTATATTCTTATCAAGGTCAGCTTTTGACTTGAAAACACACTTTGCAACCTCAAGTGCCGTGTCGCCGCTGAGTCTCAGTATAGCAATTGCACCGGTAGCCTGTGCGGTTGCAATTGCCGCAATCGTCTCTGCCATAAATTACTTTTCTCCCAATTTCTTTGCACAAGCCGCGCAAACATTCTTGCCCATATAATCCTTTATATTCTTAGCACTTCCACAAAAAATACAAGCCGGCTCATATTTTTTAAGAATAATCGAATCTCCGTCAACATAAATTTCAAGAGAATCGCGAACTTCGATATCCATATTACGTCTGAGTTCGATCGGTAATACCACTCTTCCAAGCTCATCCACCTTGCGAACGATACCTGTTGTCTTCATATCCATTCCTCCATTTTTTACATTTTCTGTCAATTTATAAACAAATTATATCAAAATCAGCGGCAAATGTCAATTATTGACAGCTGACTTTTTGTTTACATTTTTCGCCATTTTACAATGTATTTTTGTCGTTTTTTGTCGAAAGGCGGTATTTTTGATGATGAGTAAAATCTGGGCATTTTCCGTTATACTATCGCTTGTCACTGCAATTTTCACAGGAAATACCGAATCGCTTGCAGTCTCTGCGATAGATGGAACTGAGGGAAGCGTTACTCTATGTATATCAATGCTCGGAATTATTATGTTCTGGTGCGGAATTATGGAGGTTATGAAAGAAAGCGGACTTATGGAAGCGCTCTCAAAGCTTATTTCGCCGATTATAGGCTTTATTTTCCCAAATGCGAGAAGAGATAAGTCCGTTATGGAAGCGCTTTGCGCTAACGTTTCGGCAAATCTTTTAGGCCTCGGAAACGCCGCAACTCCGGCCGGAATTCGTGCCGCCGAAGGACTTCACCGTTTAAGCGAAAAAAGCTCAGCATCTGATGATATGTGTATGCTCGTCGTCATAAATACCGCGTCTTTACAGCTTATTCCGACAACTATCGGCGCAATGCGCGCATCAAGCGGCGCCGAAAATCCATTTGACATTATCTTCGCCGTATGGTTTGCCTCAATCTGCTCACTGGCTGCGGGAATTTTAGCCGCAAAGCTCTTTTCCCGTCTATATCGGAGGGTTATATGAATTTAATTTCAAATCTAACCGTTCCTGCAATTATCGCATTCGTTGCGCTATGGGGCATTTTTAAAAAATGCGATATATGGAACGCAATGCTTCGCGGTATGACGGATGGGGCAAAAACCGTATTTAAAATTTTACCCTCGCTCATCGCTCTTCTCTCCGCGGTTTATATGCTGAGAGCTTCGGGTGCTATGGATTTAATAACCGCTCTTCTGTCGCCCACAGCTAAGTTTTTAGGAATCCCTGCCGAATGCATCCCGCTCGGAATCCTGCGTCCGTTTTCGGGCAGTGCCGCACTCGCGCTTGGCGCCGATGTTATGAAGAGTAGCGGAGCGGATAGCTTTGCCGGCAGAGTCGCGTCTGTGATGCTCGGTTCTGCCGAAACCACGTTTTACACAATCGCTGTCTATTTTGGAGCGCTTAAATTAAATAAAACACGCTACGCAATTCCCGCCGCACTTATCGCCGACATAGTCGGCTATATTGCATCGGTTTGGGCGGTAAAAATGTTTTTTTAAAAGAGCGAGGGGATAATTCCCCTCGCTCATCTTAACTTAGCCGCAGTAGCTGTTCGAGTTGCAGCCACAGTTGTTCTGTGCTGCCTGCTCGCAGTAGCAGTCACCGTTGGTCACATAGTAGTTCTCTCCGCAGCGACGGCAGTTGCCGGATGATACTCCGCCTACATTACCGCAGCCGCAACCGCAATTACAGCCACAGTTGCAACCGCAGTTACAGCAGGTGTTGTTATCCGCAACGCTCTGAACGATTGTTGTAGCAATATCGTCGTTATCACAAGTGTTATTGCAACGATTGAAACAAGACATAAGAAAACCTCCCATATATTGCGAACAGTATCCTGTCCGCTTGGTACATTATATGGGTAAGTCAAAGCTTAGGTGATTAAAATATAACATAAATTTTTGTACAAGCCAACTCAAATGAGGTAATTAATTTAACTCAAAAGCGGTAAACTCATTTTGAGGTGATGAAATGAATATTGGCGAAGCAGTAAAATTAAGAATCATCGAACTATGTAACGAAAGAAAAATAACAATCAATAAACTGGCAACATTAAGCGGCGTAACTCAATCCACACTCAACAATATAACAAGTGGCAGAAACAATAGCACTACAATATCAACAATCAAAAAGCTCTGCGATGGTTTAGAAATATCTGTTGCTGAGTTCTTCTCATCAGAATTGTTTAAAAATTTAGAACAGGAAATTAAATAAAAGGCTCAGGGAATTTTCCCTGAGCCTTTTATTATTTACCTATTAAAGTTTTATGCTTACCATTTAAGTCCATACGGTAGAGACGCTTTCCGTCACCCGAATTGTAATAGTAAACATACTTATCATTGACATAAGTGCCGTCGCAAGCATCCTTTGTAATACGCTCAATCTCATTGGTTGAGAGATTGATGCGATGTGTGCTCTCGCCGTTTATCCAGTCGATATAATAGAGCCAGTCGCCCTGAAGATTGACATAGCCTACCTTTGACTCGGTAATCGGGGCCGGCATTTCCTGACCATGCTGAGCGTATTTATACAGCTTACCTTCGTCGTTCCAGTTGACATAGTAGGTATAGCCGTTTGCATTATTAACGAAAATGCTCGCCTGATCGTCAAACATTGACTGCTCCTCGCCATCAATTCGGATACGCGCAAGAACATCGCCGTTATTGTGCTCGCTGTAATAAATCCACGGGCCGGCAAACGCAAACTCAGATGCACAAATCGGATACTCGAGCTTAACATCGGTTCCATCTAACTTAGCACTGTAAATCTGGCAATCGTCGCCCCAGTTGATATAGTAAAGTCTGTTGCCGAAAACTGCCATGCACTTAGCCATAGTTAAAATGAGCTCTTTTGCATCGCTGCCGTCGGTCTTTACACTGTGGATAACAAATCTGTCATTATGAACGAAGTAAACCGTGTCGCCGACAACGTTTATATCACGCGCCGGAACATCGGAAAGCTTAACCTTATTCTTACCATCGAGGTCTGCCTTATAAAGCGCCTTTCCATCCATACGCTCACTGTAATAAATATGGTCGCCAGAAACGCAGACATAACCGCCGTTTACGATATTGCCCGGGGTATTGCCAAAGCCTGTGTAGAGCGGATTCCCTGCCTCTCTCAGCTTTTTCTCATAACGGCCCTTGACATCAACCGAGATGTCGTCAATATATAACGCCGCTGAAATATAGTCTTCTTTACCCATATAGATGTCGAGCATTGCATCGTAGATGCTCATATCCGTCGGAACGAGTGCCGCAATTCTGTCCGCCTGAACGCGAGCAGCTTCAACATCCCCCTTAAGTCCGAATGCTTTTATAAGACCGATACTCGCTTCAACATCCTGTGGCTTTGTCATAACCACTTCTTTATATTTTGCAATATCAGCCTCAACCTGAGCTAAGTCAACAGGAGTTTCTTCCTTCTTTTCCTCAACGACAGGAGTTTCAGGCTGCTCGTCAATGCTGACCATTGACATTGCAAACCACACACCGGCGCCAACGAGACATACAAGAAGAATCGCTACTATCGACCAGATAATCTTCTTTTTCATTAGTTTTACCCTCTTCCTAAACTAAAGTTATATATATTTTACTCTATTTTTAGTCTTTAGTCCATACTTTTTTAAATCGTTTACAAAAGTTTAAAAAGGCCTACTATAAACGGAGCTACAAGCACGGTTATAATTCCTGCTATTCCGATGGAAAGGCTCGACATTGCACCAATTCGCTCACCGAGTTCAAATGCCTTTGTAGTGCCGAATGCGTGCGAGCTTGTTCCAATCGCAAGTCCTGTTGAAATGTCGTTTTTAATTCTGAAGACCTTTGCCAGCGTCGGTGACAGGAGCGCGCCGGTAAGCCCTGCAACTAAGACCGCTATAACGGTAATTCCCGGAATACCGCCGAATTGCGCCGATAATTCAACCGCAATCGCGGTAGTAACCGAGCGCGGAAGAAGGGAAGCAAAAATGACTTTATCCATCGGGAAAAGCATCTGGAAAAGACACATACTGACTATCGCCACAACGCTTCCTACAGCAATTGATACAATGATTACAAACGCATTTTTCTTAAGTGTTTCCCGCTGCATATAGAGCGGAACAGCGAGCGCCACCGTAATCGGAGAGACGAGCGAGGTTATGTATTTTCCGCCTTCGGCATACGACTCGTAAGGAATTTTGAATAAAAGCAAAAAGGCAATTAACAGTATAACAGTTACGGGAAGCGGATTGAGTAAGACAAATTTACCGCTTTTTTTATAAATCCAGACCGCAATTTCGTACATCGCAAGGCTTAAAAATACTCCAAAAATCGGATTTGCACAAATTGTTTTAATCTCTTCCATTTTTCCGCTCCTTTCTCTTTCTTCCTATGTAGAGTAAAAATTCCGAGGTATACGCGGTTGCGAGGAAAACCAAAATCGCTGTTACAAAAATAGCAATAACTGAATTTGGAAGTGACGGGCCGATTATCTTGTAATCCACCATAAGCGCAACGAGCGCCGGTATAAAGAAAAACGCAAGGTTTTCAATTATAAAATTCGCTACCTGTGCAATCTTTTCAACCTTGATTATTTTAAGTGAAAGTAGTATAAGCATAAGTATCATACCAATCACGTTTCCCGGAATGAAAATTGGTAGGAATTTCGATATAATTTCACCTGAAAACCATACGGCAAAAATAATTGCAAGCTGGCCAAAAATTCTCAATTTGAAATTCACTTCCTTTTGTGTTATACTGTATATAATATATTTCTACATTATTTGATACGAGGTGTAAATTGATGCAGCGACACGGTTTTATCCGCAGCGAGCTTGAGCTCAAAACTTTAATCTTATATGTTTTGCGTCGCGCAAAAAAGCCTATTGCTTTTGTTCATTTAACAGATATGGTGCTCTGTGATGATGCGATAGATTATTTTGAATTCGTTGAATGTTTAAACGACTTGGTTCGTACCGAGCATATTCATCGCGAGCAGATTGACGACAATGAAATGTACTTCATCAGCAAAAAAGGTCGCAAGAATCTTGACATTTGCTTGAGTGCGCTCCCCCCGTCGGTACGCGACCGCGCTGATAATGCGGTCGACCGCATCGTTCGCGTTCTTCACCGCGCGAACTTAGTTAAAGCGAATTTAAATGAGCGCAAGGACGGAACTCTTTCCGTCGCTTGCTCACTGTCAGATGACTCGGGTGAAATTCTCTCCCTCGAGCTCGCCGTTTTAACGCACGAGCAAGGGCGCACGCTTGTAAATAACTTTGAAGAAAATGCCGAGAGCATTTATAACATTTTGCTTGCCGCAATGCTCGATAACTAATTATAATAGCCGACAAAAAGCCTTGAACTAATTGAGTTCAAGGCTTTTACTGTTCTTTATAGTGTTTCTGTCCGCGTAAAACGGATTTTTGAAACTAATTATTCAGCAGCTTCCTTCTCATCAAATTCCTTGATAATCTTGTTTTCGTTAATTGCTGTCCACTTCTCGAGCTGACCATCCTCGCGTCTCTCATAGTCATGAGCGTTGGTAGCTTCGATAACAGTCCAATAATACCACTCAGAGCCATTCATATCGCTCCAGTGCTTAGCGTCTGCATGGACACCGTCTTTATCAACATATCTTACGAGCATACGGTTGACGATTGCCATGACCTCTGCACGGGTGATGTACTTCTGCGGACCAAATGAACCGTCAGAATAACCGTTTACCCAACCTGCAGTTGCTGCCTTGTTGATGTAATCCTTAGCCCAGTGGCCGTTTACATCTGTAAAGTTAACGCTTGAATCACCTGAAAGTGCTGCGTATCTGGTTGCCATTGTAGCAAACTCAGCACGGGTAATCGGCTTAGCCGGACCGAAGGTACCATCAGCATAGCCATTGATGTAACCACCGTTTGCAAGTGTTGAGATTGCCTTGTTTGACCATCTGCTCTCGTCTACATCGCTGAAGTTATTCTTTGTTGTTGTAGCTTCTGCGCGCTTATCCTCACGGAGGAGACGATAGAAGATTGTTGCAACCTCTTCGCGGGTGATGTTATTCTGCGGCTTAACTGTGCCGTCAGCATAACCTACAATGTAAGCAAAGTGGTCTTCGGTATCAAGCGTTGTGCTGATAAAGTGACCATAAAGAGTTATGCTCTTATCAATTGAGACATAATCTGTAACCTTTCTGGTAAACGCACTGTCATAATACCAACCGTCAAAGGTGTAGCCTTCTTTTGTCGGTGCCGGAAGCTCTGCAAACGGAACAACCTTCGGACCCTTGATTGACGGAATCATAGTTGTGTTACCGTCGATATTGAACTTAAGCACTGCTGCCAATGTTGTATCCGTAACCGGCTTCTGTGTACCCGGCTTTGTTAAAATAACTGTAGCACTGATACGGGCCGGATCGTACGGGTTTGTGCCGGCAGGAGCCTGCTTACCGGTATAATCAATTCTGTCGTGATGTGTTGTGCCGTTAAAGGTTCCCTTTACTTCGGTATAACCTGACATTGTACCATAAACAGTGTATGTTCCCGGAGCCGGAACTGTAACACCTATAACCGTCAAGTGCATATCATCAAGGTAAGTAGCCTTGTTCTGATAAAGCTCACCTGCGGTAAGAGTGTGAGCACCTGAAGCTGCGCTCTTTACATCTACTACAATTGTAAGCTTATTGGTATTTGCATCAGCGGTGGTTAATGTTCTTGATTTTTCATAGTAAATATTCTTTGCGCCTTCGTCAAAGCCTTCCATATGTCCGCCGACAATAAATGAATTCGGAAGAACTAAGGTTTTCGGATAAAAGATATCAATTACAAATTCACCGGAAACTTCCATATTATTAACTGCTGCTCTGAGCTCTGCTTCTTTTGCCGGGCTTATTGGAGTGCCAAGCTGAGCAAAGTTTGCAACAATTGTGTCAACAGTATCCATTAACTCTTCATACCATTTAACAATGTTGTCGTAAACATCTTTCTTATAAAGTGTTGTTCTGAAATCAACAGAAGCACTTGTACCGGTAAGATTTAAGGTTTCATTTCCTAATGTACCGCCGGTTTCACCTACCTCCATATTGAGTTCGGGTTCAATACTTTTGATTTCGTTGGCCGCATCAACCTGAACGAGACCAACAAAGTTGAGCATCATAACAAATGTTATGATAAGGGATAACGCTTTTTTCATTACATACATCTCCTTGTAGTTTTTATTTCAAATACTTGTCGTATTTATTTAATAACTGAGATCTTTTCTGTTCTTTTTCCTGTTGGTAAACGGTACGAATCTCAGATATCATACTTGTATCACGACCGAGCCTTCTGAGCTCGGAGGTTAACTCTTTAAGATACGCATTCATTTTCGCATCGCATTCTTCTTCAAGAGCGACCGCCTCGCTTGTAATGCGTTCAATCAATTCGAGCTTCTCATCGGCTGTAGCTCCGTTTTTCTCAGCTCTTGCTTCAGCCTCAAGCATCGTTATCTTGTTTACATATTCATAACGAAGATCGTAAATTTTTGATATAATTGAATCTACGCGGCTTTCATCCACATTTTCCTGCGATTTTTTCGGAGGTTTTTCTACCGGCCCATCATCAGAATCATCTTTTGTTTCTTCTTCATCCAACACATCTTCCGGAGCATCGGTAATATTATCGCTTACCTCCTGCTGAGGTACCGTCGGTTTAATATCTACTACCTCAACCACGCCTTGCGACTGGTCCCAGATAAAGACTATCCGCAGCAATAGCAATATAGCTATTACCAAAGCGGCAACAATAGCTATGCCTGTAAGACATTTTTTACTCAAATATACCCTCACTCTTATCCATCTCCAATTCTTATGAGGCTCATATTTTTGCAACAAATGAATTCATTTCAGACAGCAACATCTCTTCTCTTCGCTTCATTCTTGCAAGCAGATCTTCACCCTTGCTATGAACTATTGCATTTTTGGCTTCTGCCATATCAGGCTTACGCGTTGTCATATTATGACAATCCGTGCCAAGCAAATGAATGCTACCGTTTCGCATAAGCTTCATCGCTTCTCTGCGAGAGGAACGCTTTGCAAAAAAGTCTGCACTTGCCTGCATACGCACACCTGAATTTAATAGTAATTTCCATACTTCTTTTTTCTGTTTAGTCAAGTATCTCTCAATATGCGCCATTAACACAGTTATGTTTTCATTGCTGTTTAATTCTATTATAGCAGAAATCATACGATTTGTCCAACTACATTCCGGCATTTCCAATAAAAGAAGTCTGGTGCCCTCGATACAAAAGCTTTCAAGTCCCTCATATCGATTTATGCCTTCGAAATAGTAAACCTCTGCACCCAAGCGTATTTCCGGCATTTCAGCACTCAAGTGAGGTTTTAACTTCTCCCAGGCTGATTGACGGCACTTGAAAAATTCTTCCGGTGACATAGTTTCTGCATAGAAGTGCGGGGTAAGAGCAACTCCGTCGACTCCTTGGCGATACAGTTCGCTGAGCATAGAAACGCTTTCCTCCACACTGTGACTACCGTCATCAACGCCCGGTAAAATGTGAGTATGGAAATCAAACATATCAGTTATCTCCTTGCACTATATTATGCGATGTATCCGAGAGATTTTCATTATTTATCTGCATATCAGGTTTGCTTTTTTGTCTGTATCCATATCCTGATTTATAGTATTTTTTATACTTGTAATTACTTCTGTATCTATACAGCTTATTTGGTGAAGCTGTAGCATTGAGAACAAAGCCCAATAATCTTACCTTAAGGAACTCAAGCTGTCGCATTGCTTCTGCCAACGCGTGCTGGTCGCAGTAATCCTGACGAACCACCACAATCATACCCGAAAGCAATTTTGAAACTGCAAGAGCATCACTTACCGCATTAACCGGCGGAAGATCAATAATAACATAGTCAAAAACTTTTCTTAGTGCCTCGACTACTAATTGCATTTGTCTTGACGAGAGCATTTCAGATGGGTTTGGCGGAATTTCGCCGGCAGGTAATACTGAAAGATTAGCGGATAATTCCGTTCTGAAAACCGCTTCATTCAAGTCGCAAAGACCTGCCAACACATTTGATAATCCAGGCGATGGTTTCATTCTTAAGACCGAAGCAACAACAGGGATACGCATATCTGCTTCTACAAGAATAGCTCTCTTGCCGCTTTCAGCCAATGAATATGCCAAATTCATAGATGTTGTGGATTTTCCTTCACCGCGAAGAGCACTGGTTACGCCCACAACCTTACATTCGTTCTCATCGGATGCGCTGAATAACAAATTTGTACGCAAAAGCTTATATGCCTCAGATGCAGCAAAGCTTAATTTCTTACCGATTGTTGCGCGTCTGTCTCTCATTGAGGCTTGTTGTCTTTTCTTGCTGCCGGCATTCTCATATGATGCAACATATTTTTTTTCTTTATTTCGAGCCACCGCTACTTCACCTCCGTACTTTCCGATGAACCATAAGCACTGTAATAACCCTGATCATTGTCTGTGAACAAATTAGGTATTACAGCAAGCACGGGTAAATCATAAGTTTCTAACAGATAATCTTCATTGTGAATTAAGGTATCAAGCATTTCCTGAATAATTATAATCAAAGCTGCCACTGCTATACCGATGAGTATGCCGATAGCTGTAAACAGCGTGATGTTCGGCGAAGCTTTTTTCGCAGGAACTACCGCATAATCTACAATTCTTACATCACTTCCGTCAACAACATCAAAAATCGTCTGCGGTAATACATAAGCAATGGTGTTAGCAATTTTTTCTGCTTCTGCCGGTTTGGGACTCTTTACCTTAACCTTGAATATCTCCGTATTATTAACAGGTTCGGCACTCAGCATATTCTTAAGCTCATCATAGCTGTAATCCAAATCTGCTTCTTCAATAACCTTATTGAGTGTAGTACGGGTTTTTAAAATTACAATATATGTATCAACAAGGCTTTGTGCAGCAGATAATTCAGATGTGCTGATAGAAAACGAGGTGTTGCTGAGAGAGAATGAGCTGTTGTTTACATACAGTAGCGCCTCTGCCTCATATAACGGTGTTACCGCAAATGACGCATAGCAAAAGGTTGCGCTGGCACAAACTACAGCAGCCAATACAATTGCCCACAAACGATGCCACAATGCCGGCAATAACTGAATTAAATTCAATTCATAATATTTATTTGACTTCTTGTTCATAAAATATCTCCTCTTTTTTCTTTGCTATCTCAAATATAGTAACACTCTTACTGTGAAGTTATGTTTTGTATAGAATCAACCAAAAAAGGCGGAAAATGACGCGATAGCAGCTTGTGTTCCGAATAGCCGGAGTCAAGGTCCTTAATTACCGGAATTCCAACCGAACACAAATCAGAAATCAAGTCTTTTACATGTTCTTCATATGTATGCTCTAAAGGAGAGCAATGTACATAT
>JAZPZP010000125.1:0-10391 GCA_045544695.1 Eubacteriales bacterium
CAAGAGATGCAAGAGAACGCACGAATAAAAGGCACTTTTCAATTACCTCTCCTGATGCAAAAAGAATTCCGCCGCCCGAAAGAATAATAATGACAACAGATATTTCAGGCAGATGCCGTTTTATTATACACGCGGCGAGAAGTGATATTATCCCAAAAGCTATACATTTAATCAAAAGCTCCATACTTAAAACCCAAAAGTTGACTTTACGAGGTCAAAAAGTGCGCTGATTTCACGAATTACAATCATTAAAACCACAATAAGTCCTGCAAGAGTAGTGAGCATCGCCTGTTCTTCACGACCGGAACGAATAAGAAGCTGGTTTAAAACTGCAACTAAAATTCCGATTGCCGCTACCTTAAAAATCAAATCGACCTGCATTTTAATCATTCCTCATATAAGAATTATAACGAGCGCAACTCCCGAGATAATACTCAGATTCCCGTATAGCTTACCAAGCTTAAGCCTTGCGTCTACTGCACATCTCAAATATCCGTCGAGGCTCCTTTTTGTATGCAATATCGCGTTTAATGTTTCATTTGCATTATATCTGCCAAGCGAGTTTCCAAGCTCGGATAACGCCTGACTTTCCTGCGGCAAAAGCTCTAAGGATGGGGTTTCTTTAACCGCGCGATTCCACACAAGTGCAAATGGCATATCGGAGTTGTTTTTATGTATTGTTCTGCAGCTTTCAAAAAAATTCAAAACTTCACCGCGAGTTATATTGCATATTCTATCAAGTAATTCCCCTGTAGATGCACACATACACGAAATTTCAGAATACATAATCTCAAGTGCTGATATAAGCTCTTTTAAAACTCTCTCATGTCTTACAAAGCGTGATTTCTGGCAAAGACCGAAAATTATTGAACTTCCGATTATCAAAACTGATCCGATCGTTTTCACAAGCATATCACAGCTCCTCAACTTCCCAAACATATTTTCCGTTTTCAATTCCGAGTATGACCGCAAAGCGGAATATGTTAAGCTCATATAATTTTTTATAAAGAGGCCGCGCAAAAAGGCACTCGGCATCATATCCATGTGCGGTAGCAAGAAGCGATACTCCACAGTTTGCTGCACTTTCAAGCGCATAAATATCCTCTTTTACCGTGATTTCATCAACAGCTAAAATTTCCGGTGACATTGAGCGAAGCATAAGCATCATTGCATCTGCCTTAGGTAAACTTTCCATAACATCAGTATGATGCCCGAGATAAAACTGCGGCACTCCTCGGTATTTTGCCGCAATTTCAGAGCGCTCATCGGCAACCGACACGCGATACGCACGCTCTCCGTCCGACAAATTGCGTATAAGGTCGCGAAGCATTGTTGTTTTACCACAACCGGGTGGTGAAATGATCAGTGTATTTTCAAACGCTCCGTTTCTCATTATTTCCGAATAAATTTCATTTGCTACTCCGACAAATTCCTTAGCAATTCGGATAGCAACTGACGAAATATTTTTTATAAAGCTTACCTCTCCCGAGTGATACACACCCGTACCGCAAAGTCCAATTCTGTGACCGCCCGGTACCGTTAAAAAACCCGCTTTAATGCTCTCAGCAGAGCTGTGTACCGAGCCGCCTGTTGCTATGTCCAGAACGGTTTCCAAATCCTCGTGGCGCACCGCAGTTTCGCAAGGAATATCTATTTCACAATCGGTGGACAAAACCGTCATTTGCTCGCCGACACGCAGGCGAAATTCTCGCGCATTTCTTTGCAGATCTTTACTTTGCGCCATAGCACTTGCACGAAAGCGCGGCGGCAAGAACTGTACCGCCTGTCCGTAACGACTCATTAGATATGTATCAGCTGACATATTATTTCCTCCTTGTCTTTTGCTTACTTAAATTTATGTAAAGCAAGTCCAAATTAGAACTATTGACTTACACTTATCGTAATGGTATATTTGAATAAAGGAGGAGTTTTTATGACAGCAGAAAAAATCGGTAAAATAGTTTTAAAAATAATTCTTTCAATTATCTCTATATACATAAGTGTATACGCAGGCTTTATCGCTATGCTTTATCTTAGTTCTGCAGGAATTATACCTGCGCTTTCTTCTATAGTTTTGTTAATACTTCCGCTTCTGCTATTCCCGATTATCTGGATTCCAAAGCGCAAAATCATCTTTTTAATCTGGCTTGCGCTCGTTTTATTATACGGAATTGCACTTGGAATTAACTTCGGCATAAAGAAATATAACGATAGTATTACGGTAAATCTTACTCCTAACATAAATGTTTCCGAGTACTTCCCGTTTGACGATGACTCAAAAATTGTTAAGCTTAGAAGTAAAACCTTGAATTTCACCGAAAACGCGCCTAAAATTGATGGTGCTGCCGCACTATTTCCAGTTTATTCAGCGTTTGTAAATGCTACATATCCCGAGGGTACCGAGCTTTCCGGAGACGGAATTTTCCAATATAACAACACTTCGGCAGGCTATGATTTGCTCGCGCAGAAGGATACCGATATTTTCATCGGTGTTTACCCATCTAAGGAACAGATTGACTATGCCGAGAGAAACGGAACGACTTTTGAATATACACCAATCGGAACCGAAGCCTTCGTTTTCTTTGTTCACAAGGATAATCCTATTGAAAACTTAACCACAGAGCAGATTAAAGGCATATATTCGGGCGAAATAAGAAACTGGAAAGATGTTGGCGGCAGAAACGAAGAAATCGCCGCATTTCAGCGAAATAAAGGCAGTGGTAGTCAGAGTATGCTCGAGCGATTTATGGGCGACACACCAATTATGGAAGCACCGAAAGACCTTGTTAACGACCTTATGGTAGGAATTATAAAAAGAGTTTCCGATTATAAGAGTAAATCTAATTCAATTGGATTTTCGTTCAGATACTATGTTGATGGTATAATTAAAAACCCGGATATAAAAATGCTCTCGATTGATGGAGTTGCTCCATCAGCCGAGAACATAAGAAACGGTACTTACCCGATTGTCACTCCGATTTATGCTGTTACTTATAAAGAAAACGAAAATGAAAATGTCAAAAAACTGCTCAACTGGATTTTATCCGACGAGGGCCAGCGCATAATTAACGAAACGGGATACGTTGGAATTGTGGGTGATTATAATGATTAGAGTAATTTCTTGGTTTATTTACGGAGCGATTTTTCTTCTGCTCGTTATACTTTCTTTTCCTTTCCCGCGACTTTTAGTGAGTAAAAAATTAGACTCAGAGCTTAGTTCTGATAAAAAGAAGCAGTATTTACTTTATGTCAGAATAATTTTAACCTTACTCAGTATCGCGATTATCACCGCAGGACTTTTACCCAAGCACTTAATTGTACCAATAATTCTTCCGATTTTAGGCATACTTTTTGTTATCTCCCTAATTTGCAACAAAAAAGTCCTCGGTAGATGGGCAGCATTTAAGTTTTAATAAGAAAAAGGCAACTGAAAATCAGTTGCCTTTTATTTTTTCTAACAATTTAACAAAATACTCAGGTAATTCACTTTCAAACTTACACCGCTCACCCGTTTTAGGATGAGTAAATTCAATGCATTTAGAGTGCAGACATTGGTTATTAAGCCCCATTGTGTTCCTGCCCTTGCCGTATACCTCATCCCCCACAATCGGATGGCCTAAATGCGCCATATGAACTCTTATCTGGTGCGTTCTTCCCGTTTCTAATCTACATTCTATATATGAAAAGCCTGAAAATTCTTCAATTACTCTGTAGTGTGTTATGGCTTCGCGGGAATTCAAATTGGTAACCGCCATTTTCTTACGGTCTGTTTTATGTCTGCCGATTGGCGCATTAACAGTTCCTTCTGATTCTTTCAAATGACCGTGAATTATCGCGTGATAAGTTCTAAAAGCCGAATGTTCTTTAATTTGCTCCGCTAAAGACGCGTGAGATGCATCGTTTTTAGCAACCACCATAAGACCGCTTGTATCTTTATCAAGGCGATGAACGATACCCGGCCGATGAACTCCGTTGATACCCGAAAGTGAGTCACCGCAATGAAAAAGAAGCGCATTAACAAGTGTACCGTCGGGATTTCCTGCCGCGGGATGCACGACCATTCCGACAGCTTTATTGATGACGAGTAAATCGTCGTCCTCATAGCAGATATTAAGCGGAATATCCTGAGGTTTTGCCTCAATTTCTTCTATTTCTCGCTCGAAAACCGTTATTTCCTCATTACCAAGCAGCTTATAATTCTTGCGAACGGAAGAACAATTTACAAGTATCTCCTCTTTTTCCAGCATAGAAACAACCGCAGAGCGTGAAATGTTAAGCACTTCTGCAAGATATGCATCTATTCGCTCACCGCTATTTTCATCAGGAATCTGAAACTTCTTTATCTCCGCCACTTTTCTCATCCTTATCAATAAACAAATAGTAAATACAAAGCAAGACCGCGCCGACACTTATAAATATATCGGCAACATTGAAAATAGGAAAATCAATAAACAAGAAATTGAACATATCAATTACATGCATATCATTAAAAATCCTGTCAATTAAATTACCGACAGCACCGCCAAGTATCATAACAAGACTCCATTTAAGCATAGGATGCCTTGCTTTTTTCGAAAGCAAAAACCACGCAATAAATGCACACACACATATCGGGAGAACTATTAAAAAAAGTGTATTACCCTCAAGAATAGACCAGCCACCGCCTGTATTCGTTGTGCGATAGAGACCTAAAACATTGGGTATTATTTCAGGTCCGATAGCGCGAAGGGTTAAGTTTTGAACTGTCCAGTATTTCATTGCCTGATCAGCTAATATTATGGCAATAAAAGCAACAAATGCGAGCAACTTAAATTCTCCTTTTGTATCAAAATGGAGCAGAGCAAACCGCTCTGCCCCATTTATTTAAATTACATATTTGAAACGACTTCTGTACAACGCGGGCAAAGTTCCGGATGATCCGGATTTTTACCTGCATCTTCTGAGAAGATCCAGCAACGCGGACACTTTGTTCCGCTTGCCTTTGCAATATTAACAGTGATGTTCTCGAAGTTTTCACCCTTAACACCGTCGCCCTTACCCTCACAGACATCAACCTTTGAAACGATAAAGAGTGATGCGAGAGATTCGTTGATTCCACGGATGAGAGCTAAATCGTCGCCTTCAGCATAAAGAGTGACCTTAGCTTCAAGTGACTTACCAATCTCATGAGCTGTGCGAGCAGCCTCAAGAGCGCGGTTAACATCATCACGGAGTGCGTGGATTTTCTCCCATTTCTGCTCGAGTTCAACGTTACGAACTGCCTCGTCAACCTTTGGCATATCGTTGAGCATTGCATTCTCAAGGCGAGCGCCGTCCTTATGCGGCATTGCCTTCCAGATTTCATCGCTTGTGAACGCGAGAATCGGGCAAAGAATGCGAACGAGTGAGTCAAGAATGTTATAAATAACAGTCTGAGCACCACGACGGGATGCACTGTCTGTACCGTCACAATAGAGTCTGTCTTTTATAACATCAAGATAGAAGTTTGACATATCAACAACACAGAAGTTGTGAACTGAGTGAACAACTGTGTAGAACTCATACTTGTCGTATGCTTCAAGGCAACGAGCGATGAGAGTATTAAGACGAGAGAGCGCCCACTTATCCATCTCACAGAGATCGTCAAACGCAACCGCGTTATTCGGATCAAAGCCGTTTAAGTTACCAAGAATATATCTTGAAGTATTTCTGATCTTAAGATATGTGTCTGAAAGCTGCTTAAAGATAGCATCAGAACATCTCATATCCTGACGATAGTCAGCGGATGCTGCCCAGAGTCTGAGTACATCAGCGCCGTACTTTTCAATAATTTCCTCAGGTGCCACGCCGTTGCCGAGAGACTTGTGCATAGCCTTACCTTCACCGTCAACCGTCCAACCATGGGTAAGAACCTGGCGGTACGGAGCCTCACCGCGAAGCGCAACAGCGGTAAGGAGTGATGACTGGAACCAACCACGATACTGGTCTGCACCCTCAAGGTAGAGGTCAGCCGGCCAGCACTTCGGAGAATCAAGCTCCATTGATGCAATGTGAGTTGAACCTGAATCGAACCAACCATCAAGAGTATCGGTCTCTTTAAAGAAGTGAGTTCCGCCGCAATGCGGGCAAACATATCCCTCCGGCATAAGCTCAGCTACATCAAGTTCAAACCAAGCATTTGAACCCTTTTCACCAAATATCTTAGAAATCTTTTCAATTGTAGCATCATCACAAATCGGCTTCTTGCAATCCTCGCAGTAGAATACCGGAATAGGAAGACCCCAGTGACGCTGGCGGGAAATACACCAGTCTGCACGCTCGCGAACCATTGATACGATGCGGTCATAGCCCCATTCCGGGAACCACTGTACCTTATCACAAGCCTTAACTGCTTCATCCTTGAATGCATCAACCGAACAGAACCACTGATCGGTTGCACGGAAGATAATCTCACCCTTACATCTCCAGCAATGCGGATAGCTGTGAACGATATCCTCAGATGCGAAAAGAACGCCTGATTCCTTCATATCAGCAAGAATAACAGGGTTAGACTCATCTGTGGTCATACCTGCATACTTACCTGCATAATCGGTGTGACGACCGGTATTGTCAACCGGAACGACCATTTCCATACCATATCTACGGCAGGTCTGATAGTCATCAGCACCAAATCCCGGAGCGGTATGAACACAACCTGTACCCGACTCCATAGTAACATAATCAGCAAGGAGAAGACGGGATGTCTTCGGAAGGAACGGATGATCAGCGAGCATATTCTCGAAGAACTGACCCGGATGATGAGCAATTACTTCGTAATTATCAAATCCACCGATATTCATAACCTTACTTGCAAGAGCTTCAGCCATAATGTAGTTCTCGCCGTTCGGAGCCTTAACGATTACATACTCTTCATACGGGTTAAGCGCGATAGCAAGGTTGCCCGGAAGAGTCCAGATAGTAGTTGTCCAAATAACGAAGTAGGTATTTGCAAGATCAATATCCGAAAGCTTACCAAGGTCATCGTTAACTTTAAACTTTACATATACGGTTGTACACGGAACATCCTTGTATTCAATCTCAGCCTCAGCGAGAGCGGTCTCATCTCTCGGGCACCAGTAAACCGGCTTCAAGCCCTTGTAGATATAACCCTTCTTATACATCTCGCCGAAAATCTTAACTTCCTCAGCTTCGAACTTCGGGTCCATAGTAAGATACGGCTTAGTCCAGTCACCGAGAGCGCCTAAACGCTTAAACTGGTTTCTCTGAACATCAACAAAGTTTTCGGCAAACTTTGTACAAGCTGTTCTGAATTCCGGAATAGACATATGCTTACGGTCTAATTTATTCTGCTTGATAATTGCAGATTCAATCGGCATACCGTGGTTATCCCAGCCCGGAGTAAACGGAGCTGAGAAGCCCGCCATATTTTTATAACGAACGATAAAATCCTTAAGGCACTTGTTCATTGCAGTACCCATATGGATGCTACCGTTTGAGAATGGAGGGCCATCGTGAAGAATAAACGGCGGTCTGCCAGCATTCTTCTCCATAATCTTTTCATAAAGATTGTCATTTTCCCAAGCAGCGAGCATATCCGGCTCACGCTTTGGAAGTCCCGCACGCATCGGGAATTCTGTTTTAGGCAAGTTAATTGTTGAATTATAATCCTGAGACATTTTGTATAAACTCCTTGTCAATTACTATTCTTCGTCAAAATCGTAGTTCTTACCGAACTTTAAATCGTCAAGCTCGATATCATCCGGCTTGCTCACCGGCTCATTGTCAAAAGCGAGCTGACCTAAGTCAAGAGTATCACCCTTATCTTCAGCAGGTGTATCAAAAACGGAAAGGTCGATATCCAAGCCGTCGTTTAACTTTTCCTGACCAATCGGCTCATCTGCCGGAGAAACATCTGCAAGGTCAACTTCCGGAACTGAATCAAGCTTTGCTTTCTCTTCAAATTCCTTCATATTCTCAATTGCACTTGCAACGCACCTGTTGATTTCTTCAGCTGCGAGAGAAAGAGTATCGCTTGAAACGGTCTTAACCTCTTCAGCGCTGACTTCCGGCTTGAGAGAAACAAGCTTTTCAGCCTGAAGCTTATAAGCCTTGTCCATAGTCTCGATGAAAACAGCTGTCTCTGCCTTAGCCTTAGCAAGGCGAGCTTCTTCTTCACGAATCTTCTGAGCGAGGTCTGTTACCTTTTCCTGTGCAACAGCACTTGCGTTCTTGATAAGCTCATCAGCCTTCTCGTGTGCATCCTTTAACATATCGTTAGCTAAATTCTGCGCGGTGATAAGAGCCTTACGCATAGCCTCATCGACATTGCGATACTCCTCAATTGTACTTGCGAGCATCTTAAGCTTGTTCTTAAGCACTGCGTTTTCTTTGACTACGCTTGAAAAGTCGGAGGCAATCTCAGCCATTGTTTCATCAACAGCTGCCATATCATAACCGCCAAACATAACTTTATCAAACTGAATGTCTTTAATTTCCTGCGGTGTAAGCATTTTAAATCCACATCCCTTAAAAATTTTATATTATAACCCGAAGTAAGCTCAGTAAAAAGAACACAACAAGGATTGAAAAATCAATCGGTATATTCTGAAGTGCCGGTATTTTAAAGAGCAGATTGCGCACCGGCGCAAGAACAGGCTCCGTTACGGAATAGAGAAACGAAACCAAAGGATTGTCCATCCCAAGCGGAAACCATGAAATAACTGCACGGAGAACAAGTAAAAGCTCATACAAGTTAATAATCGCGTGCAATATATTATAAATAATAATGCTAAGCACTAAAACACTTCCTCAATTAAATATAGAGTCCGTTATTTTCAAGCTCATCAATTAAATCACCCTGAAGATCAACATTGTACGGAGTGATAATGTATGTGCTGTTAGCAACACGCTTAATCTGACCGTCCATAGCATAAGCAACACCACTTAAGAAATCAAGAACGCGACGAGCGGTCTCCTTATTTGCAGATTCGAGGTTTAAAACAACAGTGCGGCGCTCCTTGAGATGGTCAGCAATTTCAGGAGAAACCTCATATCTCTCAGGCTTGACCAAAACGACCTGAAGCTGAGTGGTAGTATGAATGTTAACTACTCTGTTACCGCGCTTTTCAATAACCGGTGCTTCGACCTCGCGCTCACTTTTTGCGGAAACTATTTCCTCAAAATCATCCTCATCCTCATCGTCAACATCAAGGCGTGCCCACTTCTTGAATTCATCCATAAATCCCATAACTTTATACCTCCATAAAATTATTTACACATAATTACGGCGACCGAAAATTCCCGTACCGACGCGAACCATATTCGCACCACACAAAATAGCATCATAATAATCGTCGCTCATACCCATAGACAAAAAGTCCATACTAATATTATCGTATTTTTTTGCTCCAATGTCAATAAATAGTTCGTGCATTTTTGTAAAATATGCAATATTTTTCTCACCAATTCCCAAAATTGGCGGTATTGTCATAAGTCCGCGCACAAAAATTCCCGGAATTTGCGCCGCTTCCAAAAGGAGTTCAGGTAAATTTTCGGAAAGAATTCCGCTTTTACTCTCCTCACCTGCTATATTAACTTCAATTAAAACATCCTGAACAATTCCCTCACGCGTTGCAATTCTTCCTATTTCGCGCGCGAGCTTTACAGAGTTAACCGACTGAATAAGATCAACCTTACCGATTAAGTATTTAACCTTGTTTGTCTGAAGATTTCCGATAAAGTGCAAAGGTTTTCCTGTATATGCGCCCTTTTCATATTTATCCAGAAGCTCCTGAACGCGATTTTCACCCGCCACATCAATTCCCGCTTCAATGGCTGCGCGCACGCGTGCATCATCGTTCATCTTTGTAGCTGCGACGAGCGTAATATCCGTCGGCTCTCTTCCACTTTTAATTGCAGCCTCTGCAATTCGTTCGCGGACTCTTTTTACATTTTCAAAAATCTCTGTCATCCCAAACCACTTCCTCGCTATTTGACCATTTTCTTATGTTCGAGTTCTTTTGCCGACACGACAATTTCATCATAGAGCAAAAGGCTCTTTGTATTCGAGCTGTCGTATTCAACTATATAGTAGCTGTCTTTTTCAAAAATCGTTTTAACCGGCTTGAATTTAACCTGCGAATCAATAAGACAATAAACACCCTGAACTCCTTCCTCATTCATGCGAAGCGCTTCACGAGGAACTTTGAGCCCTTCATAGGTATTTACAACAATTTCAGCAGGTAATTTTCTCGCTAAGGTAAACTTACCGATCTGTTCATCGACACGGAATGCAACGCAGACCTTACCGTCCTGAGGTTCGCTTATCCATTCAACTACCGCCTTAACGCGCGGATACATAGCACCCTCAAAGCTTATCGTTGCACTTTTTCCTTCATTTAAGAGTGCTGCAT